>DAIQRF010000031.1:0-12003 GCA_036786505.1 Casimicrobiaceae bacterium
CGCCGCGATGATCATCCGCCACTTGCATTATCTGACGTCGCTCGCGCGAGAGCGCCACTTCGCCCGAGCGGCAGCGATGTGCAACGTGACCCAGCCGACGCTATCCGCGGGCATCAAGCAGCTCGAAGAGAGCCTCGGCGTGCTGATTGTCGAGCGCGGCCAGCGATTTGTCGGACTCACTGCCGAGGGCGAGCGCATCCTCGCCTGGGCGCAACGGGTCCTCGCCGACTACAGCGGCCTGCAACAAGAGTTAAGCGAGATGGGGGAAGGGCTGGTCGGGCAGCTCAGGATCGGAGCGATCCCTGTGACCACGCCGATCGTCTCCCTGCTGACCACTGCATTCGCCCAACGTCACGAGCGCACCGACATCGCGGTCACGTCGCAGTCTTCAATCTCAATTCAGCGCGGCCTCGACGAATTCAGCTTGGACGTCGGCATCACTTACCTCGACAACGAACCGCTCGCTCGGGTCCGGCGTCAGCCGCTCTATAGTGAGCACTACGTGCTGCTTACCCGGCGCGATGGAGTCTTTCAGGGCCGGAGCGTCGTTAGCTGGGCAGAGGCCGCGACCTTGCCCCTGTGCCTGCTGACCCCCGACATGCAGAACCGGCGCATCATGGACGCGCACTTTCGCGAGGCCGGCGCCACGATTCACGCCTCGGTCGAGACGAATTCTCTGGTCACGCTGTGGTCGCATCTGCGGTTCGGTCGCTGGTCGAGCGTCGTGCCGCACACGTTTCTCCTGCTGTTAAGCGAATGGGATGGGCTGGTCGGAATTCCCCTGACTGAACCCAGTGCCTCACATCTCATCGGTTTGGTGGCGTCCGACCGCGACCCATTACCGCCGATCGCGCACGCCTTCCTTGAGGTGGCGGCGCGGCTCGACATCGCAAGCAACATCGATCGGCAGATCGCTGAGGGCTCGACCGTGGCGCGGGAGCCCGCAGGATCGACCATCGTTGATCGAAAGCGTCGATCACCCGATCCAAAGCTTTGATTTGATCCCCGCATGGGCTTCCTCGACACTTGCCTCGCTTACGTTCATTGGAGGAAGCGATGGCAAAAATCCTTTGTGTGCTCTACGCCGATCCGGTCAGCGGGTATCCCAAGACCTATGCGCGGGACAGTATCCCCAGAGTCGAAGGGTATCCCGGCGGGCAAACGGCGCCGACCCCGAAGCAAATCGATTTCCGACCGGGCGAGCTGCTCGGCTCGGTGTCGGGTGGCCTCGGACTGCGCAAGTTTCTCGAAAGCATGGGTCATGCATTGGTCGTGACCGCGGATAAGGATGGCGACCATTCGGTCTTCGAGCGCGAGCTCCACGATGCGGAGATCGTCATTTCACAGCCATTCTGGCCGGCCTACCTGACGGCGGAGAGAATCGCCAAGGCGAAAAAACTGAAGCTCGCCATCACGGCGGGCATCGGTTCGGATCATGTCGATTTGCAAGCCGCGATCAAGCACGGCGTCACCGTCGCCGAAGTGACCTACAGCAATAGCATCAGCGTGGCCGAGCACGTGGTGATGATGATCCTGGCGCTCGTGCGAAACTATATCCCGTCCTATCAATGGGTCGTCGGCGGGGGTTGGAACATTGCCGATTGCGTTTCGCGCTCCTACGACCTCGAACGCATGGAGGTCGGCACAGTGGCCGCCGGCCGCATCGGTTTGGCTGTTCTGCGACGCTTGAAGCCGTTCGACGTCAAGCTGCACTATACCGACCGGCATCGGCTCCCGGAAAGTATCGAGCGGGAGCTGAGTCTTACTTACCACCCGAACGTCGAGTCGATGGTGCGCGTCTGTGATGTAGTCACCATCAATGCGCCGCTCCATCCGGAAACCGAGCACTTGTTCAACGACGCGCTGATCGGGAAGATGAAACGCGGCGCGTATCTGGTGAATACCGCGCGCGGCAAGATTTGCGATCGCGACGCCATCGTCCGCGCCCTGGAGACCGGGCAGCTTGCCGGCTACGCCGGCGATGTGTGGTACCCGCAGCCGGCGTCCAAGGACCATCCGTGGCGGTCGATGCCCCATCACGGCATGACGCCGCACACCTCCGGGACGTCGTTGTCGGCACAGGCCCGCTACGCCGCCGGAACGCGGGAGATCCTGGAATGCTGGTTTGACGGACGTCCCATTCGCGACGAGTATCTTATCGTCGACCGTGGAAGACTTGCCGGCACGGGTGCGCATTCTTATAGCGTTGGCAAGAGCGCCTGAATCGCCCGGGAGATTACTTCATCGGCGTCAGAGCTTGAGCGTCCCGCGTTTTAGCAATTGATAGATCACGGTGCTGAAGACAAAGGCAATGCCGATATTCCAGATCGCGAACGCGGCGGTCGTGAACATCGCGAAGTTCTCTTCCGTGGGAAATTGAGTGGTACCGCACGTGCCGAGCGCGACTCATGGTTGTCACGGAACAGCCCTGTTATTCAACGAGACGACCGGTGCAGCGAACGGAGGGCACTAATGTTGGCGATGGCGCCTGCTGCAATCGAGTGGTAACCGGGCAAACGCTTCACGATGCGGGCAAAGATTGGACTTTGCAACGTCTGAATCAGCCGTGTAATCGGTACCGACCGCAAGGCGGCGGATCGTACCGCGAGCCAGTAGCGTTCGCGGACCTGAGGGACGAAAGCCAGCGCGTACTTGGCCGCCGCCGCGCGCAAGCCGAATCCGACGTCGGCGCCGCCCGAGGCGACGGTCGCGGCGACTGCGGCATGGGTAAATTCCTCAGTTGCGTAGCCGACGATACGCGCGGTGTCGATTCCGTCGTCCTCAAGCAGGCTATCGATCAACAATCGCGTGCCCGAGCCGCGTTGCCGGTTGACGAAGCGAAGCTGCTTGTCGGCGATGTCGCGAAAAGTTCTTAACCGTTGCGGGTTGCCACGCGGCACGATCAGGCCTTGCTCGCGATCGACAAACCGAATAAGGCGATCGGACCGCGCCCGCAGCCAGCGCAGGTAGGGCGTGCGTTGCTCTTGCCGGTGGAAGGCCAATGACGCATGAAAGCCCGCAATATCCACGCGCCCCTCGGCGTATTGCTCGAGCGCGTCGAGGCTGCCCATAAACGAAAGCTCGAGCTTCAATCCATTATCAGCTCCCAGCGCTTCGCGCAAAGCGGCCAATGCGAGGTCGTGACTGGCGGCGATCGTGAGGCGCGGCACCGGCGCGCGCTTGCCATCCGGTGGCGCACCCAACTCCAGCGAGAGTCGCTGGAAGGTCCGCGCCAGCCGGCGCCGCGCGGCTGCGTCGGCGGCTACCAGTCGTTCTCCCAAGGCGGCGAGCGAAGCGCCGCGGCCGCGTTCGAGCACCACCAGCGGATCTTCGAGCTTGCGTTGATAGGCACGCAAGAGCCCCCAGGCCGCCCGATACGACAAGCCAAGATCGGCGACCGCCGCCGCCAGCGAGCCGGTTGCGGCGACCGCTCTTAGTAGCGGCAAGAGACGAGGATCGAGCGGTGCCGGAGGATCGTCCGAAAGTCCCCATGCGAGCTCCGGCACTAGCCGCATATTAGGCATCTCCGTGCATGTTTCAAACGCTGCCACGAACGGGCTATGATTACACCTCGCTACCTGACCCAACCATACTTGCATCTAAGTGCATATTATATCTCGACAGCGGGCCAATGAATAGCGTCTCGGAAGCGACCATCCAGGCCGCGCAGCTTGTCGCCGGTGGCGACCCCAAGCTGGTGCAGATCGTGTTGCTCAGCCTGCGCGTCAGCTTGACCGCCGTCGTGATTGCCTGCCTGATCGGATTTCCCTTCGGCGCGGCAATCGCCGTGAGCCGTTTTCCGGGCCGTCGTTCGATCATCGTGGTGCTCAACGCGCTCATGGGTCTGCCCCCCGTGGTCGTGGGGCTGGGTGTCTATCTGTTGCTTTCCCGTGCCGGGCCGTTGGGCTCGGCCGGGTTGCTGTTCACCCCATCAGCCATGGTCATCGCGCAGGCCATCCTCATCGTACCTATTGTCGCCGCGCTGTCGCGCCAAGTGGTGGAGGACGCGTGGCAGGAATACTGCGAGCAGTTGGGGTCGCTCGGCGAATCACGATTTGGCGCCGCGGCCACCCTGTTGTGGGATCTGCGCTTTTCACTCGTCACCATCGTGCTGGCCGGCTTCGGGCGCGCGGCGGCCGAGGTGGGTGCGGTCATCATCGTGGGCGGCAACATCGACGGCGTCACGCGCGTGATGACCACTGCGATCGCGCTGGAAACCAGCAAGGGCGACCTGCCGCTCGCGCTGGGATTGGGCTTGATCCTGATTACGATCGTGCTCGCGTTGAATGCGGCGGCCTACATCGTCAAGGAAACGGCGCAGCAGCGCTACGGGTGAGCACTCAAATGGACATGCGCGCGCCGCCTTCCTTGCTTCCGCTTGGCCTTGATGAGGTTGTCTTTGCGGTTGGCGGTCGACGCATCATCGACGGCATCTCGCTGCGGCTCGACGCGGGTCCACGCACCGTCATTGTCGGCCCGAATGGCGCGGGCAAGAGCGTCTTGTTGCGGCTATGCCACGGACTGCTGCAGCCGACGTCGGGCACCATCCGCTGGACTTCGCTGGAACCACCGGGCGGCCCGAGGCGCCAGGCGATGGTCTTTCAGCGGCCAGTGCTGCTGCGTCGAACCGCCGTGGCCAACGTCGTCTATGCGCTCGCGATCGCCGGCGTGCCGCGCGCGCAGCGAATGCCGCGAGCGCTGGACGCGTTGCGCCGGGTCGGACTTGAGCACCTTGCCAAGCATCCTGCACGTGTGCTCTCCGGCGGTGAGCAGCAGCGGCTCGCGCTCGCCCGGGCCTGGGCGCTTTCCCCCGAGGTGCTCTTTCTCGATGAGCCGACCGCGAGCCTCGATCCCGGCGCCACCCACGAAATCGAGAAGGGCATTGCCGCCATGCACGCGAGCGGAACCAAGATCGTGATGGTGACGCACAACCTGGGACAAGCACGGCGCCTCGGCGACGAAATCCTGTTCATGCATCAAGGGCGTATCGCCGAGCGCGCACCGGCGGATCGATTTTTCAAGCAGCCGGCCTCGCGCGAGGCCGCACAATTTCTGGAGGGAGAATTGCCATGGTAGTCAATCGCCGTAGCTTTATCGGGCTCGTCGCCTTGATCGCGCTCAGCACCATGAGCGCTCAAGCGCAGGAACGTTTCATCACCGTTGCTTCGACGACGTCGACCGAGCAGTCGGGGCTCTTCGGCTACCTGCTTCCGCGCTTCGAGCAGAAGACAGGAATCAAAGTGCACGTCGTGGCTTTAGGGACGGGGCAGGCGCTCGACCTTGCGCGACGTGGCGACGCCGATGTCGTGTTCGTGCACGCGCGCTCAGCCGAAGAGAAATTCCTCGCGGAGGGCCACGGCGTCAAGCGCTTTCCCGTGATGTACAACGATTTTGTCTTGGTCGGCCCGAAAACCGATCCGGCGAAAATCGGCGGCAGCAAGGACATTCTCGAGGCGCTGAGGAAAGTCCAGACCGCGGCAGCGCCTTTCGTGTCGCGCGGCGACAAGAGCGGCACGCATTTGGCCGAGCTCGCGCTGTGGAAGGCGGCGGCCGTCGATATCGACAAGGCGAAAGGGCCGTGGTATCGCGATACGGGCCAGGGCATGGGGCCGGCGCTGAACACCGCGGCATCGATGAATGCGTACATCCTGACCGATCGCGGCACGTGGTTGTCTTTCAAGAATCGCGGCGATCTGACCATTCTCGTTGAAGGCGACAAACGCTTGTTCAACCAATACGGCGTGATGCTGGTGAATCCGGACAAGCATCCGAGCGTCAAGAAGGCGCTCGGTCAGATCTTCGTCGATTGGGTGATCTCGCCCGAAGGCCAGAAAGCGATCGCCGAGTACAAGATCAATGGCGAGCAGCTCTTCTACCCCAACGCAGGACAGCCCGGCGCGTGATTCCCTATGGATGGGTGCTCGCGCATTGCCTGTACGCGCGCCACATCCTCGGAGAGCCTGAGCCGCCCGACTTTCATCTTGATCGCGCGAAAGCCCTTGGCCAGGTTTTCGTCGGTCTGCGCGAGCAGCGCCTGCAGTGATAGCCCGAGAGCGATGCCGCCAGTTCCAGATGCGCACGTCGTTCGAAAATCACGAGTCGCGCCCGGGGCGCCTCATGCTCAACGACACGACTCCGCCGTGGACCCGCAAGGAGTTGAAGGCCATGGGCTACAACATGATCTTCCGCCCGCGCACCTCCGGCCCCCTCAACGCGATCATGATCGATCGCAAGCACGGTACCTTCTGGGGCGCCTCCAGCAACCACGGCGAGGATTACGGGATAGGGTGGTAGGCCGGCGGCTTTGTCACAAGGCCTTCCCGACACGGGTGCATTCAGAGGGCTTTCGCACCAGGCGCCGCCGGGAGCTGGTGGTTCTTGTTCACCCCTGAGTGTCCGCAACGGATCGCATCGGACCTTCGAGTCGACAGATTCGATGCGGCTAATTGCGGTCCTTCGCCTCGCTCGGCGGCATGGCCGAATTCGCGCTTCGGTTGCTCAAGCCCCGTCGAACTTCACCACTTCCTCTTCGGCAATCAGGACGATGGGGGGGCCGCCATTCGAAATCTTGTGTGCGTGCGCGAGCGCGTCGCGCCCCGCCTGTGACGCTGCGCACGTCTGCAAGACTTCCGTAGAGGGGAAGTGGATCTCGGCGATGCGATGGAACGCGGGCATTCCGGCTGCCGCTTCGAGGATCTTCGTCAACACCGCCTTCGTCGCGCCGGCCGCTTGAAAGATTGGCGCCGCCATTGGAATGTGCTCGGCACTGTAGGCCCGTTCGAACGCAGCCATATCCTTCGGCATCGGATACATCACGATCAGCTTCGCTACTGCCATGGTTTGCCTCCCTCGAGTTAAGTCGCGCAACAGGCGCGGCGACGATTATGTGCGTAAAGCGGACCTTGGTCGAGCAGCACTCCTAAAGAGTGTGTTACGGGCTTTGGCTGAAGGCTGGCGCCCGCTGAACGATGTTGTGCACGGCAGACCAAGTTTCTCGCAAGTCGGCGAATGCCGCAAAGGGTATTCTTGCCCGACGAAACCGCCCGCTGGGCGAAGGCCGTGTCGGCGGCTGATCGGCAATGCGCCGCGCTCCGCCGTGGCGGGAGGCCCGCGCGCCGGCGTGAAGGCGCCCGGCATGGGCGCCTGCCTTACTCAGAAGGCCACGTCGTCCCTGCCCTTGAGCTCGAGGATGCGACGCGCGTCGTCCGGCTTCGCCACCTCGAGACCGAGTCCTTCGATGATCTCGCGCACGCGCCGGACCTGCGCCGCGTTCGATTCCGCCAGCCGGCCGGGCCCGAGCCAAAGGCTATCCTCCAGCCCTACGCGCACATGACCGCCCATGGCCGCCGACATCGCGGCGATGGGCAATTGATTGCGCCCGGCGCCGAGCACGCTCCACTGGTACTGCCCGCCGAACAGGCGGTCCGCGGTGCGCTTCATGTGCATGACGTCGTCGGGATGGCCGCCGATGCCGCCCAGAATACCGAACACGCTCTGGATGAAAAGCGGCGGCTTGACCGCGGCGCGGTCGAGGAAGTGGCGCGCGGTGTAGAGGTGCCCGATGTCGTAGCACTCGATCTCGAAGCGCGTGCGATTGGCCGCGCAGGAGGTGAGGATGTGCTCGATATCCTTGAACGTGTTCTTGAAGACGCGGTCGTCCGACGTCGCGAGGTACGTCTTCTCCCAATCGAACTTCCATTCGCTGAATCGCTGCAGCATCGGAAAGAGGCCGAAATTCATCGAGCCCATGTTGAGCGACGCGACCTCGGGCTTGAGCTGGAGCGCCGGCTGCAGGCGTTCCTCGATGCTCATGGTCGCGGCCCCGCCCGTGGTGAAGTTGAGCACGACGTCCGAGCGCCGCGCGATGTCGGCGGCGAAGAGGCGGAAATACTTCGGATCCTGCGTGGGATGGCCGTCCACCGGATCGCGCGCATGCAGGTGCACGATGGCGGCGCCGGCTTCCGCCGCGCCCACCGCCGCATCCGCGATCTCCTGCGGCGTGATCGGGAGATACGGCGACATGGTCGGCGTGTGGATCGAGCCGGTGATGGCGCAGGTGATGATGACTTTTCGTTTTTCGGCCATGGCCGCTCTCCGTAGTTATTGCGTGTCCTGTTCGCGCTTGTGCCGGCGCAGCGCGAGGAGCCGAGTGTTGCGCCAGGCCGTCCGCGTCTCGCGCGCGTGCGCGTCGCGTGTGGCACCCAACGCGGCGACGATTCTTTGCGCGTTCTCGTCGTCCCACACCGCGGGCGCGGGCGGGTCGCCCGCCAGACGGCGATAGAAGCCACTGTAGCGCGCGCAATAGTCCGCGACGCCGCCCGGTGCGTTGAGCTCGATGGTGGCAAAGGGGCCCATGAACGCCCAGCGCAAGCCCAGACCTTCGCTCACGGTTTTATCCAAATCGGCTGGCGTGACATAACCTTCGCCGACCAGGCGCATCGCCTCCGACAACAGCGCGCCCTGCAGGCGATTGAGCACGAAGCCGTCGAGTTCACGCCGGACGACGATCGGCACTTGTCCGATGGCGCTCATCACCGCATGCGCACGCTCGACGGTCGCGGCAGCGGTCCACGGCGCACCGCAGAGCTCGACCACCGGCACGAGATGCGGTGGATTCACCGGATGCGCGACGAGGCAGCGCGCGCGTCCCGGCAGCGTCTCGGTGAAGCGCGATGCCGGAATCGCCGAGGTCGAGCTCGCCAGGATCGCGTCGGGCCGCGTTGCCGCGTCGAGGAGCGCGAAGCTCTCGCGCTTGACCTCGACGTCCTCGGGCAGGTTCTCCTGCACCCAATCGGCACCCTCGAGCGCGTCGGAAAGGCGTTCGCACCAGGCAATGCGTGCCGTGGCCGCGGCTGGGTCGGCGACGAGCCCGAACGCTTGCTGCTCCGCGAGATCCGCCGCGACATGCTTGCGCGCCGCCGCGAGCTGCGCCGGGTCCTTGTCGAAGACCTTCACGGTCCAGCCCGCACGTGCGAACACCATCGCCCACGCCCGGCCGATCAGTCCCGCTCCCACCATCGTCGCGCTCGTTCCCATGATCCTCACATCCACAACACGCTTCGTCGCAAATCGAGATTGTCGCGCAGGTCGGCGGCGGGCCCATGATGCACCACGCTTCCCCGTTCCAGGACATACGCGTGATCGGCAAGGGCGAGCACGAGATCGAGATTGTGCTCCACGATCACCATCGATATCTCCTGCCGCAGCTTGTCGAACGTTTCGAAGAGCTCCTCGATGACGGCCGGTGCGAGGCCCTCGAACGGCTCGTCCAGCAGCAGCACGCGCACGTAACCCGAAAGTGCGCGCGCCACGGCGACCATCTGCTGTTCGCCACCGGACAGGAAGTCCGCGGGCGCATCGAGGCGGTCCCTGAGCCGCGGGAAGAATTGCAGGATCTTCTCGTCCGACCAGGCGGCGCTGCCGGGTCGCCCGCGCTTGAGCCGGCCCAGCTCGAGATTGTGGCGCACGCTCATCCCCGCGAAGAGCGCACGACCCTGGGGGACGTAGCCGATCCCGAGCCGTGCGATGGCCGCGGCCGAGCGGCCGGCGAGCGCTTCGGTGCCTAACACCAGGTCGCCGCGCGCGTCGGCGATGCCGATGATCGACTTCAGCAGCGTCGATTTGCCGGCGCCGTTACGCCCGAGGAGCGCCACGATCTCGCCCTCGCGCACGCTGAGCGACGCATCGCTGATGACATGGCTCTTGCCGTAGAAGGCGTTGAGCCGGTCCACCTGCAGCAGCTTGGGCTCCGGCCGCTCGCGCCGTCCGCGCGGTTGCGCGGCAAGCGCGGCGGTGCCGGACCCGAGGTAGACCTCGCGCAACTTGGTACTCTGCCGCGCTTCGTCGGCGCTGCCGTCGAGCAGCACCCGCCCCTCGTTCATGACCGTCACCCGGTCCGCCAGCGCGAATACGCGGTCGATGTCGTGCTCGACCAGCAACACCGGGATGTCGCCGGCGATTCGCTTGATCAGGAGGGCGACGCGCTCGCGCTCCGCCGCCGCGAGACCCGCCAGCGGCTCGTCCAGGAGCAGGACGTGCGGCGCCGTGGCGAGTGCCAAGCCCATGTCGAGCAGACGCTGCCCGCCGTACGAGAGCGAGCCGGCGAGCGCGCCTTCCATCCCGGCAAGCCCGAGGAAGCGCGCGAGCTCCGCGGTGCGCGCTTGCACGCGCTCGATCGCCTGCGCATCGTGCCACGGGTCGACGCGCGAGCGATCGCCCGCCTGCACCGCCAGGCGCAGGTTCTCGGCGACGGTGGCGCCGGCGAACAGTTGCGTGATCTGGAACGAGCGCGCAAGCCCCGCAGCGACGCTCTTATGTGGCGAGAGACCGGTGATCTCGCGGCCGTCGACGCTTATGGTGCCGCCGTCGGGCGCGAACATGCCCGACATCAGGTTGAACATCGTCGTCTTGCCGGCGCCGTTGGGGCCGATCAGCGCATGCAGCGTACGCCGCTGCACCGAGAGGCTCGCGCTCTCGACCGCCCGGATGCCGCCGAACGCCTTCGCGAGATCGCGCGCCTCGAGGGGCATTGCATCGGCCGCGGTGGGCGTCGGCTTCAGGAATTCGGGGAGGGGAACAACTTCGGCGGCGGTGCGGCCGGACATCGCCGCCGCCTCGTGCGCAGGCGCGCGCATCGGCGCTGTCATCCGTCGCCAGACACCCACCAGGCCGGTCGGCGAATAGACGATGAACGCGACGAAGAGGAGCCCGAAGTACAGAAGCCAGTCCGGCGTCCACATCGACAGGTATTCGCGAAACAGGACGTAGAACAAGGCGCCGAGGGCAGGGCCGAGGAAGCTTCGCATGCCGCCAATGATCACCATCGCGAGCAACTCCCCGGAAAAGGAAACCGACAGTGGATCGGCGGAGGCGAATTGATGATGAAATGCCGAAAGCACGCCCGCGAAGCCTGTCAGCACGGCGGACAAGACATAAGCGATCTGTTTGTAGCGCTTGATCGCGTAGCCGACGAATTGCGCCCGCTGCTCGTTTTCGCGCAGCGCGACGAGCACGGTTCCGACCGGCGAGCGGTGGAAGCGCGAGAGCAAGGTCACCACGGCGAGGCCCACCACGGCGACGAGCGTGTAGTACACCCACGGCTGGTCGAGATCGACGCCCAGCCAAACCGCGCGGGTCACATCGCCGAGGCCGTTCTCGCCTCCGGTGAACGCCGTCCAGCGAAAGGCAACGGCGTAGGAGAGCGCCGAAAAGGCCATTGTCAGGAGGGAGAAGTAGACGCCGCGCCGGCGCAGCACGACAAAGGCAATGGGCACCGCGGAGGCGAGCAGAAAGACGAGCGCAAAGGTAGCCGGCCACAGCACCGACCCGGGGAACCAGTGCCGCTGGGCGAGCGCGGCTGCATACGCGCCGAGCCCGAACCAGGCGCCGTGACCGAACGAAACGAGCCCTGTATGACCGACCAGGATGTTGAGCGCCATGCAGGCGATGGCGATGATCACCACGTCGGTCGCGCTGGTGAGCGTGAGCCCGCCCGCGAGAAGCGCGAAAGGTAGCGCGACCATGGCTGCGAGCGCGATGGCGACCGGCGAGCGCAGGAAACTCATTCGAAGCGCATGATCCGTTCGCCGAACAAGCCGCGTGGGCGCACGAGCAGCACCAGCACCATGAGCAGATACATCGAGGCCTCGGCCGCCGCGGGATAGAAGTACACGGTCAGGCCGCGCACCACGCCGACGATAAGCGCTGCGCAGACAACGCCCCAGAACGAGCCGAGGCCGCCGATCACCACCACCACGAACGAAGCCGTCAGGATGTCGGCACCCATCGCCGGGTGGACGCCCGTGATCGGGGCGAGCAGGACGCCCGCGAGCGCCGCAAGGCCGACGCTGATGGCAACCACGGCCGCCATGTAGGGCTCGAGCGAGATGCCGAGCGCGGCCGTCATCTCCGGGTTCTGCACCCCGGCGCGAACGACGCGGCCGAACGACGTCCGCTGCAGCAGCCACCACAGCGCGGCGACGGCGGCAGCGGCCAGCGCAAGCA
>DAIQRF010000032.1:0-11964 GCA_036786505.1 Casimicrobiaceae bacterium
ATCTCGGCATTACCGATCCGACCTCGCGCACCCAGGTCGACGCGCTCGACGCCAACATGCTCAAGTACGGCGCCAAGGCCTATTTTCCGTTCCGCGACAAGCGACAGGGCATCGTGCACGTGATCGGCCCCGAAACAGGGGCGACCCTTCCTGGAATGACCGTGGTCTGCGGCGACTCGCACACCAGCACGCACGGCGCGTTCGGCTGCCTCGCGTTCGGCATCGGCACCTCCGAGGTCGAGCACGTGCTCGCCACCCAGTGCCTGCTGACCAAGAAAGCGAAGTCCATGCGCGTGAGCGTCGAGGGTGCGCTGCCCTTCGGCTGCACCGCGAAGGACATCGCGCTCTCGATCATCGGCAAGATCGGCACCGCGGGCGGCACCGGCCATGCGATCGAATTCGACGGCTCCGCGATACGCGCGCTTTCGATGGAAGGCCGGATGACCTTGTGCAACATGGCCATCGAGGCGGGCGCCAGAGCCGGTATGGTGGGCGTCGACGAGACGACGATCGACTATTTGAAGGGCCGCACGTTCGCGCCCAGGAACGAGCTGTGGGAGCGCGCGGTCGCACATTGGCGGACGCTGCGCTCCGATCCGGAAGCGAAGTTCGATCGCGCATTGACGCTCGATGCGGCGACGATCGCGCCCCAGGTTACCTGGGGAACATCGCCCGAAATGGTGACTACGATCGACGGCAGCGTACCCGATCCCGACCAGGAAAAAGACCCGCAGCGCCGCGAAGGCATCGAGCGCGCGCTCGTCTATATGGGCCTTAAGCCGAACACCGCGATCAGCGACATTCGCATCGACAAGGTGTTCATCGGCTCGTGTACCAATTCGCGCATCGAGGATTTGCGCGCCGCCGCGGCGGTGGTGAAGGGACGTCGCAAGGCCAACAGCGTGATGCTGGCGATGGTCGTCCCCGGCTCGGGGCCGGTGAAGGCGCAGGCCGAGCGCGAAGGCCTCGATCGTATTTTCACGGCCGCCGGTTTCGAGTGGCGCGAGCCCGGCTGCTCGATGTGCCTGGCCATGAACGACGACCGGCTCGAGCCCGGCGAGCGCTGCGCGTCGACGTCGAACCGCAACTTCGAGGGGCGCCAGGGCACCGGCGGACGCACCCATCTGGTCAGTCCGGCCATGGCGGCGGCGGCTGGCATCGCCGGCCATTTCGTCGACGTGCGTCGGCTGGGCTAGAGCGCCGGCCATGCAAGCGTTTCGCGTCCTGACTGGCCTGGTGGCGCCGCTCGACCGGGCCAACGTCGATACCGATGCCATCATCCCCAAGCAATTCCTGAAGTCGGTCAATCGCTCGGGTTTCGGTCCCAACCTGTTCGACGCGTGGCGCTATCTCGATTCGGGCGAGCCGGGGATGGACATGTCACGCCGCCCCTTGAACCCGGACTTCGCGCTCAATCAGCCGCGCTACCAGGGCGCGCAGATTCTGCTTGCTCGCCGCAACTTCGGCTGCGGCAGCTCGCGCGAGCACGCACCGTGGGCGCTCGGCGACTACGGATTCCGCGCCATCATCGCACCGTCGTTCGCCGATATCTTTTTCAACAACTGCTTCAAGAACGGCCTGCTCCCGATCGTGCTGCCGGAGGCCGATGTCGAGCGCCTGTTTCACGACGCCGCCGCGTTCCCGGGATTCAAGCTCACCATTGACCTCGAACGGCAGACCGTCGCGGCGACCGACGGCGGCACCATTTTCCCGTTCGACGTCGACGCGTTTCGCAAGCACTGTCTGCTCAACGGACTCGACGACATCGCGCTCACGCTTACTCACGCCGACGAGATTCGCGTGTTCGAGGCGAAGCGCAAAGCCGAGCAACCGTGGCTCTTCTGAGCGGACAGCGGCTCACCAGACAGCGGAACACAGAAGAACCCAAGGCTTCGACTGTTCTCGGTGACGGTCTGCCGCGCGCTTGCCAGGCGCGGCGATGAAAATCGCCATGCTTCCCGGCGATGGCATCGGCACCGAGATCGTCGCCGAAGCCGGCAAGGTGCTCGAACGCCTGCGGCGGGACGGCCTGCCGATCGAAACGGAGACCGCGCCCATCGGCGGAGCGGGCTACGACGCGGCGGGACAACCGCTTCCCGAGGCGACGCTCGCGATCGCGCAGCGTGCGGACGCTGTCGTGCTCGGAGCCGTTGGCGGACCGAAGTACGAAACCCTGCCGCGGCACTTGCGACCCGAACAGGGACTGCTTGCCATTCGCAAGGCGCTCGGCTTGTACGCCAATCTGCGGCCGGCGCTGCTCTACCCGGAGCTTGCCGCTTCTTCTTCGCTCAAGCCCGAGGTCGTGTCGGGGCTGGATATCATGATCGTGCGCGAGCTCACCGGCGATATTTATTTCGGCGCGCCGCGCGGCCGCCGCGTCAACGCCGCCGGCGAAGCGGAGGGCTTCGACACCATGCTCTACAGCGAGCCCGAAATCCGGCGCATCGCATGCTTCGGCTTCGAGGTCGCACGCAAGCGCAAGCGCAGGCTGTGTTCGGTCGACAAGGCCAACGTGCTCGACACGTCGATGCTCTGGCGCGAGGTCGTCAGCTCGGTCGCCAAGAACTATGCCGACGTCGAGCTCTCGCATATGTACGTCGACAACGCGGCCATGCAGCTCGTGCGCAACCCCAGGCAATTCGACGTGATCGTGACCGGAAACATGTTCGGCGACATTCTTTCCGACGAGGCATCGATGCTGGCGGGGTCGATCGGGATGCTGCCCTCGGCCTCGCTCGACGCCAACAACAAAGGGCTCTACGAACCGATTCACGGTTCGGCGCCCGACATCGCCGGTCAGAACAAGGCGAACCCGCTGGCAACAATCCTGTCGCTGGCGATGATGTTCCGTTATACCTTTACCCGTGCCGACGTCGCCGACCGCATCGAGGCCGCAGTGCGCAAGGTTCTGGCGCAAGGCAGGCGCACCGGCGACATCGCAATGCCCGGCGAGCAGATCACCGGCACCCGCGAGATGGGCGACGCGGTCGTGGCCCTCCTGTGATGGTCGCGCAACAACCAGCGCCGAATGAATTCGGCCGGCATTATTGAAAATGAGTTGAATATGAGGGATGGCAAGATGATGCGCGTAGGTTTTGTCGGATGGCGCGGCATGGTCGGATCGGTGCTGATTCAGCGCATGCTCGAGGAAAAAGACTTCGAGCATCTCGACCCGGTGTTCTTCTCGACCTCGAGCGCGGGCGGCACCGCCCCTTCGATCGGCAAGGCCGCCGGCACGCTTCGGGACGCGCACGACGCGAAGGCTTTCGAGGACCTGGATGCCATCGTGACCTGCCAGGGCGGGGACTGGACCAGGCCGATGTACCGCACGCTTCGCGGCGCCGGCTGGGACGGCTATTGGATCGACGCCGCGTCGACGCTGCGCATGGCCGACGACGCGGTCATCGTCCTCGACCCGGTCAATCGCGGCGTTATCGATAGGGCTCTGGACAGCGGAGTGAAAAATTACATCGGCGGCAACTGCACGGTCAGCCTGATGATGATGGCGATTGCCGGGCTGCTGCGGAATGACCTCGTCGAATGGATGACGTGTATGACCTACCAGTCGGCGTCCGGCGCCGGCGCACAGAACATGCGCGAGCTATTGCAGCAGATGGGCGAGGTTCATCTCGCGGCAAAGGAACTGCTTGGCGATCCTGGCTCGTCGATCCTGGATATCGACCGTGAGGTCGCGGGGATCCTGCGCGACGAGCGCTTCCCTACCGAGCATTTTGGCGCGCCGCTCGCCGGAAGCCTGATCCCCTGGGTCGCAGAAGACATGGGCGATGGCGTCAGCAAGGAGGAGTGGAAGGGAGGTGCCGAGACCAACAAGATTCTCGGCCGCGAAGCCAACCCGATTCCCGTCGAGTCGATTTGCGTGCGCGTCGGCGCGATGCGCTGCCACAGCCAGGCGCTGACCATCAAGCTTCGCAAGGCAATTCCGCTGCCCGAGATCGAGCGCTTGATCTCGGATGCCCATGAGTGGGTGCGCGTGATACCCAATACGCGCGAGGCAAGCACCCGCGAATTGACGCCCGCGGCGGTGACGGGAAAGCTTGAAATACCGATCGGCCGCTTGCGAACACTGTCGATGGGCGACGACTACCTTGGCGCTTTTACCGTCGGCGATCAGCTCCTGTGGGGCGCGGCCGAGCCGTTGCGACGAATGCTGCGCATTCTCCACGCACGTCAATGATGTAGATTATGACAGCGGCGCGGCGGCCTTTTGCCGCGAGGCGTTTTTTGGCTGCTTTTATGCGCCGGCGCTAACGGGTGCGGCCGTACGGTTCCGCGACGCGACAAGCTTACAACACACATCGCCGCACGTTGCGGCGAACAGCCAGTCCACAAGCTGTTGTAGTGCCCATTGACGCTTCCCCTACCGGTTGGGCTTCCCATCAATCGCCGCCAATGCTGCTCGCGCGCCTCTTAAGAGTGCTTTTGTCGGAAAAAATCAAGCTAATACCGAGGTTTAGCTTGCACCGCTAACTCCATGATGTTAATTTAGCTTAGGCAATCAGCATTTTGAGGTCTGCATGCGAGCAAAACCCTTTATCACTGGCGGCCTGTTGGCGGGCGTCTTGACGCTTTCCGTTCCAGCGCTTGCGCTGGGGCTGGGCAAGCTCACCGTGAATTCCGGCCTCGGGCAACCGCTGTCGGCTCAGATCGAACTCACCGCAGCGCAAAGGGACGATCTCGACTCGCTCAGAGCAAGAGTTGCAGACCCTTCCGTCTATCGTGACAATGGCGCGCAATATGTGGGCGCACTCGCGCGGGCGCGCATCACCGTCGAGCAGGGAGCCAACGCGTCGTATCTGCGCATAACGACTGCGGCGCCGGTCAACGAGCCGTTTCTGAATCTGATCATCGAATTAAGCTGGGCCAGCGGCCGGGTGGTCCGCGACTACACTTTCCTGCTCGATCCGCCCGGGGCCACCGAGATGCAGGCGATCGAGCCGGCCGCGCCGATTCGTCCGGAAGTTGCGCCGACGCGCACCACGCGCGCGGACCGCCGCGCAGCCGACGCCGCGGCTTCCGCTGCGTCGACCTCTACGGCGCCCGGCACTCCCGGCAGCTATACCGTCAAGCGCGGCGACACCCTGTCCAAGATCGCCAGCCAGTACAAACCCAATAACGTCAGCCTCGAACAGATGCTGGTCGCGTTGTTCCGCAGCAACGAAGCGGCCTTTGACGACAAAAACATGAATCGCCTGCGCAGCGGGCAGATCATTACCGTGCCGCAGGGGGATCAGATCGCGTCGGTGACACCAAGCGAAGCGGCAAACGTGGTCAAGGTGCAGGCCGCCGATTGGCGCGCCTACCATGATCGCGTCGCCGCCGGGGCACCGGCAAGCGATACCATGGCTGCGCGTCAGTCGGCCGGCGGCAAGATCGGTACCGTGGTCGAGGATCAAGCCACCGCCGCGTTGGGCGGCAGAGATCGAGTCAGCGTTTCACGCGAGGCAGGCAAGGGAACTGCGACCGCGCGCGTGGAAGATGCGGCCGCCAAAGACAAAGCTTTGCGCGATGCGAATGCCCGCGTGGCCGAGCTGGAAAAAACCGTTCGCGAGCTGCAGAAGGCCGCGGCGCTTAAGAGCCAGACCATGTCCGACCTCCAGGCGAAGGCCGAGGCCGGAAAGGGCACGACTGCAGGAACGCCCAGCGCGTCCGACACCCAGCTCGCAGCCGTGACGCCGCCGGCCGCGACAACGACCGCGGTTCCACCCCCCGGAACGACGACTGCGACGCCCCCGCCCGGAACGACAACCGCGGTACCGCCAGTGGTCATCCCGCCGCCGGACGCCAAAGCGCCGGCTACAACTCCGCTGGAGAGCAAGGCTCCGGAAACCAAGGCAGTCACGCCGCCGCCCGAGCAGACAACAACGAGTCCGAAGTCGGCAGTGCTGCCCAGGAAAGCGCCTGAGCCTTCGTTCATCGACGATTTGTTCGGCAATACGCCGACCTGGGCCGTCGGCGGCGGCGCGTTGATCGTGCTTGGCGGCATCGCGGCCATCATCGCCGCGCGCAGGCGCAAGACCACCAGGTTCGAAGACAGCATCATTTCCGGCACCGACATCAAGACCAACACGGTTTTCGGATCGACCGGCGGTGGCGTGGTAAACACCGGCGACAATTCGCTCGCCAGCGATTTCAGCCGCGAGGGTCTTGGCAACATCGATACGGATGAAGTCGATCCGATCGCCGAAGCCGAGGTCTATCTCGCGTATGGCCGCGACGCGCAGGCCGAGGAAATACTCAAGGATGCGCTGAAGAAGGATCCGCAGCGGCAGGAAATCTATCTCAAGTTGCTGGAGATTCACGCGCAACACAACAAGCCATCGGCGTTCGAGACCGTGGCCAGTGAGTTGTATTCGGTCTCAGGCGGGCAAGGCGAGACGTGGCAGAAGGCGATGGCGCTGGGCCGCCAGCTCGATCCGACGAATCCGCTGTTCGCGGAAGCAGGCGGCGGCGCAGCATTTGCGACGGCGACGACGGCCGCCGCGGCTCATGCCGCAAGCGACACGCAGGTGTTCTCGGTACCGCCGGATCTCAAGCCCGAGCCGCGCGGCAGCATGCCGCTGGACTTCACGCTCGATGATGATATTTCGCTGGCGCCGACCTCCGGTGCGGTCGAGAGCAAGACGTCCGCCGCGACACTTGGCGGTGCCTCGGATCAGGTCGCGAAACCGCCGCTGTCGGCAAGCGAGCCGCCGAAAATCAATTTCGAGAGGCCGGCCGTATCCGCGGCGGGCGCCGCCGTCGCCGCCAGTACGGCTGCCGAAAAATCGGCCAGCAGGCCTCGCGACGCGGTGTCGTTTGAACCCGAGTCGGTGCCTAAGTTCGATGATCTGGATTTCCACCTCGACGAACCGGCCAAGCCAGCGCCCTCGGCGTCGAAGCCGGCGGCCGCAGTTTCGAGCGCAACCGCCGCGACCGCGCGCGAGTCCGCAATGGCTACTGCCGGAGCGCCGGCGCCACAATTGACACGTCCGGCCGCGGCGATCGAACTCGACAAACTCGACCTCGCCTTCGATCCGCAGCGTTCGACCTTCGAAGACCCGACGCCGTCGGTGCTGGACGGGCAATGGCACGATGCGGCCACCAAGCTCGATCTCGCCAAGGCGTATCAGGAGATGGGTGATGTCGAAGGCGCGCGCGAGATTCTCCAGGAAGTGTTGCATGAGGGCGACGATCAGCAAAAAGCCGAAGCCCAGACCTTGATCACCAAGCTGGCCTGATCCGCGACAACAGACCATGTAATGGGGCGGTGGATCGTCGATCCACCGCCCCTTGTGTTTCCAGGCGTCGCAATGTGGCGGCGACGCGCCGCTCGGCGGAACGCCATTGTTAGACGCTGGTTTCTGATATGCGTATCGCGCTCGGACTCGAATACCACGGCACGCCGTTTCACGGCTGGCAGTCTCAGTCGGACGGCAGCGGAGTGCAGAATGCTCTCGAGCGCGCGCTGTCCGAGATCGCCGGGCAGACAGTCGCAGTCATCGCGGCGGGGCGCACCGACACAGGTGTGCACGCGACGCTGCAGGTGGTGCATTTCGACACCGACGTGCAACGTCCCGAAACCGCATGGGTCCGTGGCGTCAACGCATTGCTCCCTGACGCGGTCGCGGTGCAATGGTCAACCCCGGTCGCGGACGAGTTCCATGCCCGCTTCACCGCCACTGGGAGGCACTACACCTACCTCTTGCTGGACCGCCCGGTGCGGCCCGCGCTGCTCAATGGAAGGGCGGGCTGGTACCATCAGCCGCTTGCTCTGACGCTGATGCGCGAAGGTGCGTCCGCGTTGATCGGCAGGCACGATTTCACCGCGTTTCGCGCCGCCGAATGTCAGGCGAAATCGCCCGTCCGAACGCTCGAGCGGCTCGAAATCGCGCGCGAGGGAAACATGATCCGTTTCGATCTGCACGCCGACGCATTTCTGTATCGCATGGTGCGCAACATCGTCGGCGCGCTCGTCTATGTCGGCAATGGCCGGCAGCCGCCGTCGTGGATCGGCGAATTGCTCGCTGGGCGCGATCGCGCCCGTGCTGCGCCGACATTCGCCGGCGCCGGCTTGTATTTCACCGGCGTCGACTACCCGACCCGCTTCAATTTGCCGGCGACCAGCGTGCCGCTGCGTATTCCTTTGGGCTGACATGCGCACTCGCGTCAAGATCTGCGGCATCACGCGCGTCGAGGACGCAAGCGCCGCGGCGCGAGCCGGCGCGGATGCGATCGGGCTTGTCTTCTGGTCCGGAACGCCGCGTTGCGTGAGCTTCGATCAGGCACGGGCCATTGCCCAGGTCGTCCCGGCTTTCATCACCGTCGTCGGCTTGTTCGTCGATCCGGTGCCGGCCGCGGTTCGTGCTGTGCTGGACGCGGTTCCGCTCGATCTGCTGCAGTTTCACGGCAACGAGCCGGCGGATTTGTGCGCGAGCTTCGCTCGCCCGTACATCAAGGCCGTGCCGGTCAAGCCCGGGGTCGATTTGCTACAATACGCGGCTCGCTATGGCGATGCGCATGGATTGCTTTTCGATGCGTTCGAGCCCGGTGGGCTGCCAGGGGGCACCGGCAAGACTTTCGATTGGAACGAGCTGCCGGGCGAGCTGCAGCGGCCCTTGATTCTCTCCGGAGGACTCACGCCGCAGAATGTCGGAGCCGCGATTCGTACCGCGCGGCCCTGGGCCGTCGACGTTTCCAGCGGCGTCGAGCTATCCGGCGAAGACGGCCGGCCGCGCAAGGGCATCAAGAGCGCAGCAAAAATTGCAGCGTTCATCCGGGAGGTGCGCAATGCAGATGAATGACTTGCCGGATTCGCGCGGGCACTTCGGCCCCTATGGCGGGGTGTTTGTCGCCGAGACGCTCATCGCTGCACTCGACGAGCTTCGGGAACAATACGCGCGCTATCAGCACGATCCCGCCTTCGTTGCCGAATTCGAACGAGAGCTCAAGCACTATGTCGGCCGGCCGAGTCCGATCTATCACGCCCAGCGCTGGTCCGAAAAGCTCGGCGGCGCGCAGATCTATTTCAAGCGCGAGGATTTGAACCACACCGGCGCGCACAAGATCAACAACTGCATCGGTCAGGCGCTGCTCGCGAAAAGGCTCGGCAAGCCGAGAGTGATCGCCGAAACGGGCGCCGGCCAGCACGGCGTCGCCGCCGCGACCGTCGCTGCGCGCTTCGGCATGCAGTGCGTCGTGTACATGGGATCGGAGGACATCAAGCGCCAGGCGCAGAACGTATTCCGGATGAAGCTGCTTGGCGCTGACGTGGTGCCGGTCGAATCCGGCTCGAAGACGCTCAAGGACGCGCTGAACGAAGCGATGCGCGACTGGGTGACCAACGTCGAGCATACGTTCTATATCATCGGCACGGTCGCCGGACCGCATCCGTATCCGATGATGGTTCGCGATTTCCAGAGCGTGATCGGTCGCGAATGCCTGCAGCAGATGCCGGAAATGATCGGCCGCCAACCGGACGTGATCATCGCCTGCGTCGGCGGCGGCTCGAACGCCATGGGCATCTTTTATCCCTATCTGGCGCACCAGAGCGTCAAGCTGGTCGGCGTCGAGGCAGCGGGCGAAGGCATCGCTACCGGACGCCACGCGGCGTCGCTTACCGCAGGCAAGCCCGGTGTGCTGCACGGCAATCGCACCTATCTATTGCAGGATAAGAATGGCCAGATCATCGAGACCCACTCGGTGTCGGCGGGGCTCGACTATCCCGGCGTCGGGCCGGAGCATGCGTGGCTCAAGGACAATGGGCGCGCGCAATATGTTTCGATCACCGACGATGAGGCGCTGCGCGCATTTGGCGATTGCTGCCGCATCGAGGGCATCATCCCCGCGCTCGAATCGGCGCATGCGCTTGCCTATGCGACGAAGATCGCACCGGAATTGCCGGCGAGCACGGTACTGCTGGTCAACCTTTCCGGGCGCGGCGACAAGGACATGAACACGGTCGCCGAGCGCACCGGGCTCAAGTTCCACTGCCGGCCCGAGTGCGATCCGGCACGGCGATGAAAGCGATTCTCCACCAAGCCACCAATACACAGGGACACGAACTTGGCGGTCTCGGTGCCTTGGCATCTTGGTGGTGAGGTTCTGGTCTGATGAATCGCATTGAGGTGACTTTCGACAAACTCCGTGCAGCGGGCCGCGCGGCGCTGATTCCGTACATCACCGCGGGCGATCCTTCGCTCGCGGCGACGGTTCCGCTGATGCGCGCGCTGACCGCCGCCGGCGCCGACGTGATCGAGCTTGGCGTCCCGTTTTCCGACCCGATGGCGGACGGGCCGGTCATCCAGCGGGCGTCCGAGCGCGCGCTCGCCAACGGCGTCGGCCTCGACGACGTCCTGACCATGGCGGCGGCGTTTCGCGAACAGGACGCAACTACGCCGGTAGTGTTGATGGGGTACGCGAATCCGATCGAGGCGATGGGGACGACGGAGTTTGCCGACCGCGCGCAACACGCCGGCGTCGACGGAGTCATCGTCGTCGACTATCCACCCGAGGAAGCGGTCGAATTCGCGCAACTGCTCGAGGGACACCGAATCGCGCCGATTTTTCTGCTGGCGCCGACGACGCCGGAGGCACGCATCATCGCCATCGGCCGGATGGCGCGGGGATACGTGTATTACGTCTCGCTCAAGGGCGTGACCGGCGCCGGCCATCTCGACGTTGCGGGAGTTGTCGCCAGGCTGGCCGAGATCCGGCGCCATATCTCGCTGCCGGTGGGCGTAGGCTTCGGCATCCGCGATGCGGTGAGCGCGCAAGCCATCGCCGCCCACGCCGACGCGGTGGTCATCGGCAGCAGGATCATCCAGGAAATAGAAAACGGTCCCGCCGCGCAAGCTCCCGAGCGCGCGGCGGCATGGCTCGCGACCATACGAACGGCCATGGATCAGATCGCCAGAAAAGCAGCCTAGTGATAGGGGAACGAAGATGAGTTGGCTGCAAAAACTTTTGCCGCCGCGAATCAAGGCGACGCCGGGGATTGCCAAGAAGGCGATTCCCGAGGGCTTGTGGGTCAAGTGCCCGGCGTGCGAAGCGGTGCTTTACCGCACCGATCTCGAGAAAAATCTCAACGTGTGCCCGAAATGCTCGCATCACGGACGAGTGTCGGCGCGCGAGCGCATCGAGCAGCTGCTTGATCCTGACGGTCGCTACGAGATCGGCTCCGAGGTGCTTCCGATCGACAGCCTGAAGTTCAAGGACACGCGCAAATATCCGGAACGGTTGTCGGCCGCACTGGAAGAAACAGGAGAAACCGATTCGCTGGTGGTCATGCAGGGAAGCATCAAGTCGGCGCCGTTGGTGTTGGCGGTGTTCGAGTTCGATTTCATGGGCGGATCGATGGGCAGTGTGGTCGGCGAGCGCTTTGTGCGCGGCGTGCGTGTGTCGTACGAGAATCGCATTCCGTTCGTGTGCATTACCTCCAGCGGCGGCGCGCGGATGCAGGAAGGCGTCAGTTCGCTGTTCCAGATGGCGAAGACGACGGCGGTGCTGCAGGAGCTATCCAAGGCGCGACTGCCGTTCGTGTCGATTCTGACCGATCCGACCATGGGCGGAGTTTCGGCCAGCTTTGCGATGATCGGCGACATCGTTATCGCCGAGCCCGGAGCCCTGATCGGATTTGCTGGCCCGCGGGTGATCGAGCAGACCGTGCGCGAAAAACTGCCCGACGGTTTTCAGCGCGCCGAATTTCTGCTGGAAAAAGGCGCGATCGACATGATCGTCGATCGCCGGCAGCTCAAGGACGATCTTCCCAAGCTGCTGACCTTGCTGCAGCGCCAGCCGCTTCCCTTGGGCTGAAGCGCTCCTTGCGCTCGCCACGCGTCGCTTCTTCGTTCCACCGGTGAACCGGTGAGACAAGCCTCGACGCTGAGCGAGTGGCTCGCGTATCTCGAGACGCTCCATCCCAAGGCGATCGCAATGGGGCTCGACCGCGTCAGCGCGGTCTACGCG
>DAIQRF010000033.1:0-11552 GCA_036786505.1 Casimicrobiaceae bacterium
CGCTGACCACGATCGGCGCCGCGCCGCCAACGGGGACGCCGCCGACATTCGCGCTGCGCGTAGCGCGCCTTGGCATGATGGAGCCTTCGACGGTGCTCATGGGCATCATGGGAACTGGGCCGACGTCTATTGAAGCGTGAGGCGAGCGACGTTTTGCCGCGTATACGGCGAGAGGTCGACCGATTTTCCGCGGTAAACCAGCGTTACGACGTGCGCGTTGCCGAGAACAATGTCGAATGGCGGCGCGCCTCTGACCGGCTCGACCGATCCGGGCGCCACCAGCCGCGAGACGACGAGCTGTCCGCTGCGATCGCGAATCTCGGTCCACGACGGACCCTGGTACGTAAGCAGCATCGTCGCATCGCCGGGAGCGGCGCTTGCCGAGAACGTTGAGCTGGTGACGGGAGTAGCGACCGAATCACGCATCGAGGCCGCGGGCGGCGCGGTTTGCGGTGCCACGAGTTGCGACGACGTCGCTTGCGGTGCCGCAGCTTGCGTGGAGCCGGCAAGCGGATTGGGAAGCGCGACCGCCGGCGCGGCCGTCGCCGGCGCGCGACGATCCGTCGCGTCGGAGACCGATCGCGCGGGTTCGGCGTAATTCGTCAGTCCGCCGCGATACCACTCGTACGCCGCAGCGGCAACGATGCAGCCGATCAGAATCAGCGGGATCAACCAGCGGCCAAGTCCAGCTTTCGGTGCGCCCGCACTGGGCAGCTCGGCGATCATCGCGCCGGTCGAATGCAGCGTCGGCGATTCGAGCGCGGGCGCCTGCGCAACATCGGGCAGATGCGCAAGCAGGTCCTGCGCGTCGAGATCCAGCAGGCGTGCGTAATTGCGTACGAAGCCTCGGCTGAACGTGCGCCCCGGCAGCTCGCCGAAGCTCTCGTCCTCCAGCGCTTTGACCTGCCGCGGCGCCAGTTTCAGTTGCTGCGCCACTTGGTCGAGCGAAAGCCCGGCTGCCTCGCGCGCGGCCCTGAGACGCGCGCCGGGACCGGCCGACGCGGCGACAGGCGTGGGCCCATCGACGTCGTTTGGCATTTGCTCTGGTGTTTCCGTCACTCGCAAGCCTCGGTGGCAATGGCTTTGGTTTCGACGGAATCCGGAAACCGATTGCGCAACTGCGATATGTACGACAGCTCCGCCTGCTTGTCCCCCAGCTTGCGTTCGATACAAAGCCCGAGATAGATCGCCTCGGGTGGCGGCGTGGTGGTCTGCATCACCGTCCGCATCCATTTGCGCGCTTCCTCGTACCGCGCCTCTTTGTACGCGATCAACGCGACGCCATAGCTCGCCAACGCATTGCCGGGCTGCGCCGCAAGCGCACGGCGGAAATAGGACTCGGCGGCTCGGATGTCGCCGATCGTCTGCGCACAACGCCCGGCATTGACCAACGCGATTTCCGGTGTTCTGTACAAGGCATTGCCCACCGCGATTTCGAACTGCGCCAATGCTTCGCGCTCGCGCTTGTGCTGGCACAAATACCAGCCCCAGTTGTGGTGAATGTCGGAATCGTTGGGCGCCAGCTCGAGCGCGCGCTGGAAGCTCTGCTCCGCCTTGCGGTCGTCGCCCAGCATGGCGTACACCAGGCCGTAGATGTTGTACGCCGGCGCGTAGCCGGGGTCGGCCGCCGCCGCAAGATTGAGCTCCTCGATTGCGATATCCATCTGCCCGCGCTGGTAATAACCCCCGGCCAGATCGGTGTGCATCCGTGCCCGGTCGGCCGGGCTTGCCTGCTGCTGCGGCGGCGGCGTAACACGCGGTGGCGGCTCGGGTGCTTTCGGCGTGGAGGTGCAACCGACGAATAACGCCAAGGCGACGACGGTGATGAAACCGCGAGAACGGTAACGATTGTGCGTGGGCATGGGTCAGGGCCTCGCAACGGGTTGAATTCGGTGCAAACGCCGCTTGGTCCTGTCCTGGACCTGGCCGACAAGCTGACCGCACGCGGCGTCGATATCTTCGCCTCGGGTTTTACGGATGGTGGCGACCAGACCTGCGTCTTGAAGAACTCGCTGGAAGGCGACGATTCGGTTGCGCGAACTGGTTCGGAACTCGGTGTTCGGGAACGGATTGAATGGGATCAGATTGAATTTGCACGGTACGTCGCGAACCAGCGACGCAAGTTCCCGGGCTTGCTCGGCTGCGTCGTTGACGTGGTCGAGCATCACGTACTCGAACGTGACAAAGTCGCGCGGCGCGCGCTCGATGTACCGCAGGCACGCGGCGAGCAGCAGGCGAATCGGATACTTGCGGTTGATCGGCACCAGCTGGTCGCGAAGTGCGTCGTTCGGCGCGTGCAGGCTGACCGCGAGAGCGACCGGGCAATCCTCGCGCAGGCGATCGAGCGCCGGTACCAGCCCGGAGGTCGAGAGCGTTACGCGGCGCCGCGAAAGGCCGTACGCGTTGTCGTCGAGCATGATCCGCATGGCCGTGACCACGTTGTCGTAGTTGGCCAAAGGCTCGCCCATGCCCATCATGACCACGTTGGTGATGGGATGCCGGCCACGGCCCCTTTGTACCCACGGCGCGGCAATGTCGCTGGCAAGCAACGTGCGGTTGGCGATCCAAAGCTGGCCGATGATTTCGGCAACGGACAGATTGCGATTGAAGCCTTGCTTGCCGGTCGAGCAGAAGGAGCAGTCGAGCGCGCAGCCGGCTTGCGAGGAAATGCACAGCGTGCCGCGGGCGCCTTCGGGGATATAGACCGCCTCGACGGCATTGCCGCTGCCGACGTCGAGCAGCCACTTGCGCGTGCCGTCGCTGGCGAGCGAGTTGCGCACTACCGCAGGCGCCCGGATCTCGGCGTCGAGCATCAGCACATCGCGGGTGGTCTTGGCCAGATCGGTCATCGACTCGACGCGGTCGGCAAGCGCGTGATGAATCCAGCGCAGCGTCTGCTTGGCGCGAAACGGCTTGTCGCCGCGCTCGGCGAAAAATGCAGACATCGCCGATTGATCGAAGTCGAGCAGATTGGTCATGCGGAAGGTCAGCGCAGCAACGCGACAATCGAGCAAAGAGGCATGGCTTTTTCCGGTACTCGCCGATGCGTGTTCAATGTTCCCTGGCGCCTATCGTCTTCGGCGCGGGGAAGAAGTATGTAATTTCGTGCTTGGCGGTCTCCAGCGCGTCCGAGCCGTGCACCGCGTTGTGGTCGATCGATGCTGCAAAATCGGCGCGGATCGTTCCGGGCGCAGCCTTTTGCGGATCGGTCGCGCCCATCAACTCCCGATTCAAGGCGATCGCGTTTTCGCCCTCGAGCACCTGGAGCATCACCGGGCCTGAGCTCATGAAGTCGACCAGGCCGCTGAAAAAGGGCCGTTCGCGGTGAACCGCATAAAAGCCTTCCGCCTCATCGCGGGACAGCCATGTCATCCTGGCGGCGACGATCTTGAGCCCCGCGCTCTCGAAACGAGTATAGATCGCTCCGATGACATTTTTAGCAACCGCGTCAGGCTTGATGATGGAAAGGGTGCGTTCTACCGCCATTCTTGAGCTCCGACCGGATAAATGCGAGGAAATTCAAGATTATATCATGAGTGGAGCGGCCGCCTGCGGGGCACGCGCGCCGAAAACGCCCCGCCCGGCAGGACTCCAAAAGCAAAGGCGGGCCGAAGCCCGCCTTTGCTTGGAAACGCTTGATCCGGTTCGGTCTCGCGCGATCAGACCCGACGGCGCCATGCAAGCCCTCCCAAGGTCAACACAATGCCGGCGTTGCTTTGCCGCGCGCTGTCCGCCGCCGGCTGTCTTTTTTAGCGCATCATGCCCAGCGTCTGGGGTAACCAGATCGAAAGCGCGGGCCAGTAGGTCACGATGACCAGGAACACGAGCATCGTCAGCAGCCACGGCCAGACGGCGACGGTTAACTCGGTGATGCCCATTTTCGTGATGCCGCTCGCGACGTACAGATTCAGCCCGACGGGCGGGTGGCACATGCCGATTTCCATATTGACCGTCATGATGATGCCGAAGTGCACCGGATCGATGCCCAGTTTCATTGCCACCGGAAACAGGATCGGCGCCATGATCAGCACGATCGACGACGGCTCCATCACGTTGCCCGCGAGCAGCAACAGCACATTGACGAACAACAGGAAGGCAACCGTGCCAAGACCTTTGTCGAGCATCCACTGCGCCATGACCTGCGGAATCTGCTCGGAGGTCATCAGGAACGAGAACATCACCGCGTTGGTGATGATGTAGAGCAGCATCGCGCTCATGTTTGCCGAGTCGAGCAGCACCTTCGGCACTTTCTTGAGCGGCAGGTCCTTGTACACGAAGACCGCGACGCAAAACGCGTATACGGCGCTCATCGCGGCTGCCTCGGTCGGCGTGAAAATACCGGTGTAGATGCCGCCGATGACGACCACGATGAGCAGCAGTCCCCAGATGCTCTCGCGGAAGGTTCGGAAGCGCTCGGCCCACGATGCTTTCGGCAGCCGCGGATAATCGTTCTTGCGCGCGAGCCACCAGGTGGTGAGGCCGAGCATGGTCGCCAGCATCAATCCTGGAATGACACCGGCCATGAAAAGCTGACCGACGGAGGTGTTGGTTGCCACCGAATACATCACCATCACGATCGACGGCGGAATGAGAATGCCCAGCGCACCCGAGGTCGTGATCACGCCGGCGCCGAACCGTTTGGGGAATCCTTGCTTGACCATCGCCGGGAGGATGATCGAGCCGATGGCCACGACCGTCGCCGGCGAGGAGCCCGACACGGCGGCAAACAGGGCACAGGCCATCACGCCGGCGAGCGCCAACCCGCCGTACCAGTGGCCGACCATCGACGAAGCGAACGCAATCATTCGCCTTGCGACGCCGCCGTGAGTCAGGAAATTGCCGGCGAGGATGAAGAACGGGATCGCCATGATCTCGAAACGCTCGATGCCGGTGAACAGCTTCAAGGCCACCGAGGTAATCGGCACCGTGGTCATCGTGAACAGGAAGGTGAGCACGGTGAGACCGAGCGAGATCGAAATCGGCATCCCGGTCAGCATCAGCCCGAACAGCAGCAGGAAAATGATCAGCGGCGTCGGTACGTGCAACCCGACCGCGAAGGCCAGCATCGGCAGCACAACCATCGCTGCGGGAAGTGCGGCGACCAGGCGCATGGAGCCTTTCATGACTTGCCTCCGCGTTTGGCATCGGCCGGATGCAGGTTGTCCTTCAGTGCGTAGGGAATGATGTTGATCGGCGTGAGGTCATCGATCCCTTCGACGTGGCCGTGATCGTGATGCGGCAGCTCACCGGTCTTGTAAAACGACCAGGCCACCTGCAAGAACCGAAAACACATCAGATACGAACCCAGGGGGATACACAGATAGACGATCCACAGCGGCAGCTCCAGGTCGGCCGATGTCTGATCGGTGTGGCCGATGGCCCAGACATAATTTGCGCCCAGCGTGCCCACGATGATGGTGAACAGCGCCCCCGAGAGCAGGCCGAACAGAACGTACTTGCGGCGCATGCTGTCGGGTAGGCGATTGATCAGCACATCGACCCCGACGTGGATCCCCGTTCGGACGCCATACGCAGCACCGAACTTGGCCATCCAGATGAACATGTAGATGCAAAGTTCTTGTGCCCAGGAAAGGTTGATCGCAAGCAGCCAGTCCTGCACCACCGGGATCGGCAGCCCAGCCGCGTACCGGTGCACGACGGCGATGAAAACGATGATCGTCGCCGCCGCGATCAGGAAGGCGATCAGCCATTCCTCGAGGTGATCAAGAAACTTGAGCATCCCGCTCCTCCTCAGAGTGCGCCGCTTCGAGCGCTTCCGAACATGAAAACGCCACTGCCGGACCTGGCGCCGGCAGTGGCGTGGCGATCATACGCGCCGGTGCAGCTTAAGGCTTGAAGCCGGTTTCCTTGTACACCGCCTGAATGATGTCCTTGCCGATGCGGCTTTCCTGTTCGCGGTGAACGCCGACCAGCACTTTCTTCCAGGCTGCTTTGTCGTCGGCGCTAAGGATAATGACCTGCGTCTTGCCGGACTTTTTCACCGCCTCGAGCGCTTCTTCATTCTCCTTCTTGGCGATGTCGTTGGCGAACGTGGTCGCATCTTTCATCGCGCCTTCGAGCGTGGCGCGGATGTCGGCGGGGAGGCCATCCCAGAATTTCTTGTTGACGATCACTGCGTATTCAATAACGCCATGATCGGTCATCGTCAGGTATTTCTGCACCTCGTACATCTTTTGGGTGTAGAAGTTCGACGGCGGGTTCTCGGTCCCGTCAACGACACCGGTCTGCAGTCCCTGGTACACCTCCGAAAATGCCATCTTCTGCGGCAATCCACCGAGTGCGCGGATCTCGGCTTCGAGCACATTCGACGGCTGGATCCGCATCTTCAGACCCTTGACGTCGCCGGGGAGCCTGAGCGCCTTGTTGGCACTGAAATCCTTGAAACCGTTGTCCCAAAAAGCCAATCCAATAATGCCCTTGCTCTCCAGCTTCTGGAACAGCAATTTTCCGACCGGTCCTCCGGTAACCTTGTGCAAGTCGGCGAATGTTTCAAAGATGTAAGGCAGATCGAACACTTCGAACTCGCGCGCGCCGAGCTGGCCAAATTTGGCGACGGACGGGGCGAGCATCTGCACCGCCCCGAGTTGCAGCGCTTCCATTTCCTCGCCGTCCTTGTACAACTGGCTGTTGGGGTACACCTCGACCTTCACGCGACCCTTGCTGCGTTCTTCGGCGAGCTTCTTGAAATATTCGGCGCCTTTGCCCTTGGGCGTGTTGACGGCGACCACGTGACTGAATTTGATGACGATCGGCTGCTGCGCCGATACGCTGCCGAGAGCGAGCATCGCCGCGGCGGCGAGTGCGAGGGAAAATCCGAACTTCATTGATGCCTCCGATGAGAACAAATAGAACGCTGTTAACGTATTCGAGTTAAGCGGGCAATTTAGCCGCGCGTTGCGACCGCTTGTCAATCGGTGTCTCACTCGTGAGAGTGCGCACGAAACCGAAGCGCCGGGCGCGGCCGGTCGCTCTGTCGCGTGCGGTCATCGCGAGGAAAGCCGCAGCGGCCGTGCCGTCACGGGGTGGGACGCCAGGTCAGGCGCCATCCGTTTTCGCCGGCGGCAGCCTGAAACGCGATATCCACGCCGACCCCGGGAACCGCGGCAAGCTCATCGCCACACCAGACAAGCGGCAAGGCCTGGCGCTGCCACAGCGTAAGATTTGCCCGCTGCAACAGCTTCTTGACCGCATGCCGCGGGCGGTTCGCTGCCAGCCGGATCCGCTCGCCGCCCTCGCGCGAGCGAACCGTCACCGGTGCGAGCGCCAGTTTTGCGAAAGCGATTCCTTCGCCGTCAGCCGGTTCGAACGTAAGGACGCCGCCCGGCAGGTGAACTTCGGGTGCGCCGCCCCAAGCGACGGCAAACGGCGCGGTGGTGGGAGCGTGCACGACAACGCGCCCACGATAGCAACCGATCTCGGCGCCGTCGTGCGCGATACGGGTTCGCGCGTCGGCGGAGGCGCTGCGCAGTTGCCGCAGCACGTCCGCGAGGCGCGCGTCCGTTGGCGGGCGCAAGCCTTCGCGGCGCAGGAACCAGCGCAGGAGATTGGCGCCTCGCGCGTTCGACAAACCTGCCAGTTGTGCGCGGTCCAGCCCGACCTGATCGATGGCGCCCTCGGCGTCGATCGCGGCAAGCTCGTCGAGCAAAGCGCTTGCTTCGGCTTGATGCGACGCGGCGCGGGCGAGCGTCGCCGGATAGCCTTGGAAACCGGCGGCGAGCCGTGGTGCGATTTCGTGCCGAAGCAGATTACGGCGGTGCTTGGTGTCGCTGTTGCTTTCATCCTCGATCCAGCCGAGGCCGCGGGTCTTCGCATAGGCTGCAAGCGTTGCGCGCGTGAGCGACAGCAGGGGTCGCAGCAGGGCGGGCGGGCCGCGCCGAAATGCCGGCATCGCAGATAATCCTCGCGGCCCGGCGCCGCGCAAGAGTTGCAGCAACACGGTTTCGGCCTGGTCGTCGGCGTGATGTGCGATCGCGATCACGTGTACGTCGCACGACATCAAATGCTCGTATCGCCCGGCCCGTGCCAGCGCTTCGAGGCTTTGACCGGACTTGCGCTGCAGGTGCAGCCGATGCACTGTCAGTGGCACCGCGCGCGACGCGCACTGCTCGGCACAGAAGCGTGCCCAGCGGTCGGCGTTCGGGGACAGTCCGTGGTGAACGTGGACCGCCGAGAGCCGAAGCGGACGGCCGACCGAAACGTGCACCAGCGCGTCGAGCAGCACCATCGAATCGATGCCCCCCGAGATCGCAACCGCAACCCGCGCGTTCGAAGCAACGTAGGCGTCCAACGCATCGGCGACGGCCGTGGTTACCGAGGCAACGGTGGCGTGGCGAAAGTCGGGCAGCGACTCACCAACCTTCCCTCCGGCCGAATTGCCGCCGAAGGCGCTGGAATCTCCCCTCTCCCTGCGAGAGGGGGGCGGGGGTGAGGGCATCTCGGCAGAGGGGCGGGGGAAAGGCGACGGCGTCGGCCGTCAGCCGGCGCTGAGTTCCTTGAACTTGCCATAGCCGAGAAGCTTGTCCTCTCGTGCTTCCAGCAGGGCGTCGAGCTGCTGCTCCTGCGATTGGCGCAGCGCCTCGGTCAGGGCTTTTTTCAGCGTCACCATCATCGCGGCGTGATCGCGGTGCGCGCCGCCGACGGGCTCGTTGACGACTTTGTCGATCAGGCCGAGGGTCTTCAGCCGCGGCGCGGTGATGCCGAGCGTTTCGGCGGCTTCTTCGGCGTGCGACGCCGATTTCCACAGAATCGACGCACATCCCTCCGGCGAAATCACCGAGTACGTTGCGTACTGGAGCATCAGGGTCAGGTCGCCGATCGCAATGGCCAGCGCTCCGCCTGAACCGCCTTCGCCGATCACGGTGACGATGACCGGCGTCTTCAATCCGGCCATTTCGTAGAGATTGCGTCCGATGGCCTCGGACTGTCCGCGCTCCTCGGCGCCGATGCCGGGGAACGCTCCAGGCGTATCCACCATGGTGAACAAGGGCAGCCCGAATTTTTCCGCGAGCTTCATCAGGCGCAGCGCCTTGCGATAGCCCTCCGGCCGCGGCATGCCGAAGTTGCGGTGGATTTTTTCCTTGGTATCGCGGCCCTTCTGGTGGCCGAGCACCATGCAAGGTGCGCCGTTGAATCTCGCCAGGCCGCCGACGATCGCCTGATCGTCGCCGTAGCTGCGGTCGCCGTGCAGCTCGTGGAAGTCGGTGAAGATCCCGGCGATGTAGTCGAGCGTGTAGGGTCGCTGCGGATGACGCGCCACTTGCGCGATCTGCCAGGAGGAAAGCTTGCTGTAGATCTCCTTGGTCAGTTGCTGGCTTTTCTTGGTGAGCCGGTTGATCTCGTCGGAGATGTCGACCGCGGAGTCTTCGTGGACATAGCGCAGCTCGTCGATCTTGGCTTGCAGATCGGCGATGGGCTGCTCGAAATCGAGAAAGGTCTGCTTCATCGAGCCAGGCTCCAGACGCGAGGGCGGCATCATAGCGCAAAGGCACGGACTGCCGCCATGATGCGCCATCCTCGTGTACTGAGTCAGAAGTTCCGAAGATAAAGGAGCGGATGAAAACGGTCGTCAGGCAAGGCGCGAGGCCGAAAGCGTACCCTTGGTACGGTGAGGCCGAGTAACGCGGCATGACGGCCGCGCATTGACCAATGAGACCGCGAACTATCGAGTGAATTTCTGACTCAGTACACTAGCACATCGTAGATCAGCTTTCGCCCGGTCGCAAAGAAGACCGCACGTCGGCCGGGCGCAGCATCTCAATATGCGCAATGCCGTCCTCGAGGTACGGTTCGGATGCGGGTCGGAAGCCGAAGTCGGCGTAGAAGTTCTCGAGATAGCGCTGGGCCTTGATTTGAATACCATGCTCCGGATAGATCTCGGCTGATTTGCGCACGCCTTCGCGCATCAGCGCGCGCCCGGCGCCGGTGCGCCGGAAATCCGCGGCGGTCAGGACGCGGCCGATCGACGCCTCGGTAAACCTGCATCCGGGTTGGAGAAGACGCAAATAGGCGGCCAGCGCTTTGGTGCCGCCACCTTCCACCCAACCGAGCAAATGCCACGCTTCGTCGTCCGCGCCGTCGATGTCGAGGAACGCGCAGTGCTGTTCGACAACGAACACTTCGCTGCGCGCGCGCAGCGCCGCGTACAGCGCGTGCGGCGTGAGATCGGTGAATCGACTCCACTGCCAGGCGATTTCAGAGGGCATCGTGCGAGCGACAATCGCGCGGAGTTTGCGGCCCGTTAAGTTACACTATCCGGCAGTCGCAATCGATCGTCTCGGTATCTTATTTTGGTATTTCCCATGGCAAGAGCGCATCGCGTCGCCGTCATCCCCGGTGACGGCATCGGCAAGGAAGTTGTCCCCGAGGGCGTTCGCGCGCTCGAGGCCGCGGGCAAGAAGTTCGGCATCGCTTTCCAATGGGACGAGTTCCCGTGGAGCTGTGACTACTACGTCAAATACGGCCGCATGATGCCGGAAGACTGGTTCGAGCAGATCCATCGCCACGAAGCTATTTTTTTCGGCGCCGTCGGCTGGCCGGCGACGGTGCCCGATCACATCTCGCTTTGGGGCTCGCTGATTCAGTGGCGGCGGCGGTTTGACCAATACGTCAACCTGCGGCCGTGCCGTCTGATGCCGGGCATTCCATCGCCTCTCGCCAACCGCAAGCCGGGCGATATCGACTTCGTGGTCGTGCGCGAAAATACCGAGGGCGAATACTCGTCCGTCGGCGGACGGGTTTTCGACGGCACCGATCGGGAAACCGTATTTCAGCAAACGATTTTCACCCGCACCGGCGTCGACCGGATTCTCAAGTACGCGTTCGAACTTGGAGAGACGCGTCCCCGGAAACACGTGACCTCGGCCACCAAATCGAACGGCATCTCCATCACCATGCCGTATTGGGACGAGCGCTTTCGCGCGATGTCGGCACAGTACCCCGGTATTCGAACCGATCAGTTCCACATCGACATCCTGACCGCGCAATTCGTGCAGCATCCGGATTGGTTCGACGTGGTGGTCGGTTCCAACCTGTTCGGCGACATTCTTTCCGACCTGGGCCCCGCGGTATGCGGCACGATCGGCATCGCACCGGCGGCGAACATCAATCCCGAGCGCATTTTTCCTTCGACCTTCGAGCCGGTGCACGGCTCGGCGCCGGACATTGCAGGCAAAGGTATCGCCAATCCCATCGGTCAGATCTGGTCGGCTGCGCTGATGCTCGAACACCTCGGACACTTCGCGGCCGCCGCGGCAATCGTGCGCGCGATCGAAACGGTGCTTGCCGACGGAAGCGCGCCGCGGACCCCTGATCTCGGCGGCACGGCGACGACCGCGGCGCTGGGTAAGGCAATCGCGGAGGCAATAGATTGAATTCGACCCTACGAGCCGCGAACAGCTTTTGTGGCAAGATAGCCGCCAAATAACGAAACTGACGCAGGGAGCCATGGCAATGATCATCGGCATTCCACGCGAGACCCGCTCCGGCGAGACGCGCGTCGCCGCCACGCCCGAGACCGTCAAGAAGCTGGCCGC
>DAIQRF010000033.1:11562-11914 GCA_036786505.1 Casimicrobiaceae bacterium
CGGTGCCGGCACGCTGTCGAGCATTCCCGACGCGGACTTTCAGAGCGCGGGTGCGCGCCTCGTTGATGCCGGTGAAGCGTTCGGCGCCGATATCGTGTTGAAGGTGCGGGGTCCCACGGCCGAGGAGTTGCCGCGGCTGAAGCGCGGTGCGCTCCTGGTCGGCCTGCTCAATCCATTCGACGCGGCGGCAGTGCAATCCTACGCCGGTGCGGGGGTGACCGGATTCGCGCTCGAGCGTCTGCCGCGAATTAGCCGCGCTCAATCGATGGACGTGCTGTCGTCACAAGCCAATATCGCGGGCTACAAGGCGGTGATGGTCGCTGCCAACCATTACCAGCGCTTCATGCCGATG
>DAIQRF010000034.1:0-11651 GCA_036786505.1 Casimicrobiaceae bacterium
CGAACGGCGCCTGGCTCGCTGCTCACAGCGCCCTACAGTTGGAGCGCCGGCTCGTCCATGGCGGCGACCTGCTCGCGCAATTCGAGAATACGGTCCTGCCAGTAGCGCTGGGTGTTGAACCACGGGAATGCCGCGGGAAATGCGGGGTCATCCCAGCGCCGCGCCAACCACGCCGAGTAATGAATAAGCCGCAGCGTGCGTAAGGCCTCGATCAGCCACAGCTCGCGGTCGTCGAAATCCTGAAAATCTTCGTAGCCGCTGACGATCGCACGCAACTGCCGCTGCATGTCGCCGCGATCGCCGGAGAGCAGCATCCACAAATCCTGCATGGCCGGACCCATCCGCGCATCGTCGAAATCGACGAAATGCGGCCCGGCGTCGGTCCAGAGGACGTTGCCGGCGTGACAATCGCCGTGCAGGCGCAGGGTCTGCACGGCGCCGGCACGCTCGAAACAGCGGCGGACGCCATCCAGCGCCAGCGCCACAACGCTTTTCCACGCGTCGGCGATGTCGGCCGGGATGAAGTCGTGCGCAAGCAGCCAGTCACGGGGCTCCTCGCCGAAGCTCGATATGTCGAGCGCGGGCCGCTCTCCAAACGGTGCGACCGCGCCGACGCGATGGATACGCCCGATAAAGCGGCCCATCCATTCCAGCGTTGACGGATCCTCGAGCTCGGGCGCGCGTCCGCCGCAACGCGGATAGACCGCAAAGCGAAAGCCGCGAAACGACGCGATGGTGCTTTTTCCGGCCAGTTGAAACGGCGCGGCGACGGGTATCTCGAGCTCGGCCAGCTCGGAGACGAACGCGTGCTCTTCGGCGATCTGCGCGTCGCTCCATCGAAGAGGCCGGTAGAACTTGGCGACGACCGACGACGCAAGCACCGGCAAGCCGGCGGTGGGCGCACCTTCATCGAGCCACACCTGGTAGACGCGATTCTCGTAGCTGTTGAGCGACAGCAGCCGACCATCGCCGGAAAGGCCAACGCTCGACAGTGCGTCGAGAACGCAGTCGGGCGTCAGCTCGGCGTACGGCGGCTCTCGGTTCGCGTCCATCCGCGCATTGTACTGACGGCACGCATGCGCCTCGGTATGCTGTCGGACAAAGCAGCGCTAATACTCGACCGGAATCGGATCGAGGCTGCGCCACAAGTACCAGGTTGCGACCGAGCGCCACGGGCGCCAAAGGTCGGCGACGGCAAGCATGCCCTCGCGCGGCAGACGTTCGCCGTCGTTGAAATGAATCGCTATCGCGCGCTGCAAGCCGATATCGTCGACAGGTAGCACGTCGGCGCGAAGCTCGTGAAAGATGAGGAACATTTCCGCCGTCCAGCGCCCGATGCCTTTGACGTCGACCAGCGCCTCGATCAGCGCTTCGTCGTCGAGCCCTTTCCAGCGTTTCGGGTCAAGGCGTCCCGACCTGAAGTGAGCTGCCAGGTCGGTCAGATATTCGGCCTTGCGCTGCGACAGGCCGCAGCGGCGAAGTGCAATCAATTCCGCGGCCGCGACGGTCGACGGCACCAGGCGAGGAAATGTGCGCCGCGGCGCAGGCGAAACCAACGCCGCAAAGCGCCCCCAGATCGCATCGGCAGCCTTGACCGAAATCTGCTGTCCGACGATGGCCCGCGCCAGCGTGGTGAAGGCATCGCTGCGCCGTTTCAGGTGAATACCGGGGTGGGAGCGGATGAGGCGCCCCAATACGCGGTCGCGCCGCGCAAGCGCGGCGGTCGCCTCGTTCCAATAAGCGGGCTTGGTCATGGGTGGTGGCGGCGGGGCAGGCGATTGGCGGGACAAAGCGCGCTGCCGGTCGGCGGCGCGCCTCTGGAGCAGGTGGTCCTGAGGTGAGTGAGGACGGGAAATGGTACATTACGCGCCGTTCAATTTCAGACACGACGCAATGCTCGGTCACCGAACCCTTTTCGCTCGCGGCATCGCCGTATTGTGTTGTTGTTTGCTGGTTCCCGCGCTGCCGCTTGCACATGCTGCGGACCCGAACAAGGTCCTGCGTGTCGCTTTCGAGGTCGAGGAGACGGGTTTTGATCCTGTCAAAGTGACCGACAATTATTCGAGTCAGGTCATGGAGCAGGTGTATGAGGCCCTGCTCACGTACGACTATCTGGCGCGGCCCGCGAAGCTTGTGGCGAGGACGGCAGAGTCGCTGCCGGAGGTCGGTGACAACGGCAAGACGTACCTGTTCCATGTCCGCAAGGGCATCTACTTTCATCCCGATCGCGCGTTCAAAGGCAAGCGCCGCGAGCTGACTGCCGCGGACTACGCTTATTCAATGAAGCGGTTCATGGATCCGAAGAACCGCTCCCCGTGGCGCTTCCTCATCGACGGAAAAATCATCGGCCTCGATGAATTGTCGGCAACAGCCGTCAAGTCGGGCCGGTTTGACTACGATGCGCCGGTGCCCGGGCTCGAGCTGGTCGATCGCTACACGCTGCGTGTCCACCTCAAGGACACCGACTACAACTTCGCGTACATCATGGCCATGCCGGCCATGTCGGCGGTCGCGCGCGAGGTGATCGAGACGTACGCCGACGATACCAACGCGCATCCGATTGGGACGGGAGCCTATATCCTGACCACCTGGGTCCGGAAATCCAAGATGATTCTCGACGCGAATCCGGACTATCGCGAGGTCATCTGGGACTTCGCCGGCTCCGACGATCCACGGGATAGGGCTGCGGTCGCGGCCATGAAAGGCAAGCGCATACCGCAGATTGGCCGCGTCGAGATCAGCGTCATCGCCGAGGAACAATCGCGTTGGCTCGCTTTCCAGAACGGACAGATCGACACTATCGACCGTTTCGGATCCTTCGCGCCGATCGCGATTCCCCAAAACAAGCTAGCGCCCGATCTCGCGGCGCGCGGCATTACGCTGGATCGAAGCGTCGAGACCGAAATGACGTATGACTTCTTCAACATGGAAGACCCGGTCGTCGGTGGCATGAGCAAGGCAAGGATCGCGCTCCGGCGCGCCATGATCATGGCCTACGACATCAACCAGGAAATTGGCGTCATCCGCAAGAACCAGGCGATGGCGCTGCAGAGCCCGGTGCCGCCGGGCGTGGTGGGGTACGATCCCAAGTACCGGAGCATCATCCGCTACGAGCCGGCGCTCGCCAACAAGCTGCTCGACTATTTTGGCTACAAACGCGGTGCTGATGGCTTCCGTAACAATCCCGATGGATCACGGCTTACGATCGTGCGCACGTCCGAGCCTCTGGCGATCATGCGAGAGTTCGACGAGCTGTGGAAAAAATCGCTCGACGTCATCGGGCTCAGGTTCGAAAGCCGCAAGGCCCCTTTTTCGGACAACATCAAGGCCGCGGAAGCCTGCCAGCTCGCGATGTGGGGCTCGGCGTGGCATTCGGACTATCCGGACGGCGAGAACTTCATGCAGCTCTTTTACGGACCGAACACGCATCAGAGCAATCATGCGTGCTATCGCTCGCCGGCGTTCGACAAGCTCTACGACCGGATCAAGAGCATCCCGAGCTCTCCGGAGCGCGATCGGATGTTTGACTTGATGACACGCCAACTGGAAGTCGACGGGGTGATGCGCCTGGGCGTCACACGGTATCGCAACGTGCTTGTCTGGCCCAGGATCAAAGGCTATCGCTACCATCCGATCACGACCTCGGTATTCGAGTATTTGGACATCGACCCCGATGCGCGCCCGAACTGATCGGACCGGGCCGTGATTCGACTCGCGGCGGCCGCGATCTGCGCCGCGCTGACGATCGCGATACCCGCGCACGCCGCCGATCTCGACAAAATGCTGCACTGGGAATTCCGCGCCGCGGAGACCGGCTTCGATCCGGGCAAGGTGACCGACTACTACTCCAACACGGTCATCGAGGCGGTGTTCGAGCGCTTGCTGACCTACGACTATCTTGCGCGGCCGTCGAAGCTGGTGCCCGAAGCCGCCGAGGCCATGCCGCAGATCAGCGACAACGGCAAGACGTACCTGTTTCGCATCCGCAAGGGCGCCTTCTTCGCGCCGGATCCCGCGTTCAAGGGCGCAAAGCGCGAATTGACCGCCGAGGACGTCGCCTACAGCATCAAGCGGCACATGGATCCGAAGAACCGCTCGTACTGGCAGTGGCTGGTGGACGGCAAGATCGTGGGTCTGGATGCGCTCGCGCAGAAGGCGAAAGCGGCCGCCACGAGCCTCGACTACGACGCCAGGATTCCGGGACTCGAAGTCGTCGACAAGTACACCCTCAGAATCCGGCTGACCCGCACCGACTACAACTTCACCTACATTCTCGCAATGCCGGCGATGTCGATCGTGGCACGCGAAGTAATCGACGCCTACGGCGAGGACAGCAACGCGCATCCTGTCGGCAGCGGACCCTACATGCTGACTCGATGGGCGCGCGCGTCGAAGATTTCGCTCCAAGCCAATCCCAGCTATCACGGCTTCGTCTGGTCATTCCAGCCGGGTGACGATCCGCGTGACAAGGAAATCGTCGCCAGGATGAAGGGCAGAAAAATGCCCATCATTGGCAGGATCGAGATCAGCGTCATCGAGGAAGAGCAATCGCGCTGGCTCGCTTTTCAGCGCGGCGAGCTGGACATCCTCCTTCTCCCGGGTACGTTCGCCCCGTTGGCGATGCCCGGCAACAAGCTGTCACCCGAACTTGCAAAGCGCGGTGTCACCATCAGCCAGCTCATCGATCCGGAGATCACCTACACCTTTTTCAACATGCGCGACCCGGTGCTCGGCGGCTTTGCCAAGGAAAAAATAGCGCTGCGGCGGGCCATCGCGATGGCGTACGACACGGCGGAAGAAATTCGCGTCGTGCGCAAGGATCAGGCGGTCGAAGTGCAGTCGCCGATCCCGCAAGGCGTGGCCGGATTCGAACCGAAGTATAAGAGCGGCATCGCGTTCGACCCGGCGGCGGCGAACGCCTTGCTGGACAAATTCAGCTACCGCCGCGGCGCAGACGGCTTCAGAACGCTGCCCGACGGTGCGCCGCTGGTGATCAAACGCTGGTCGCGATCCGGCGACAGCGAGGCGCGCGAGCTCGACGATCTTTGGTCGAAATCGCTGAAGCGGATCGGCTTGCGCATGGAGACGGTCACCACCAAGTTCGCCGATTTGCTCAAGATGTCGCGCCAATGCCAGCCGATGATGGCCACCGCGGCGTGGATCGCCGACTACCCGGACGCCGACAATTTCATGCAGCTTCTGTCCGGCGCCAACGTCGGACAAAGCAACTATGCCTGCTACAGCTCGCCGGACTTCGATCGCTTATATCTTGCGGCGCGGCAGTTGCCCGACTCGGCAGAACGCAATGCGATCTACCGGGACATGAACCGGCGCCTGGAGGCGGACACCGTGTGGAAGCTCGGCGTCTCGCGCCTGCGCACGATGCTGATCCAGCCGACGGTCAAGGGGTACAAGAAGCATCCGATCCTGCACGCGGAATGGGCGTATATCGACGTGGAGCCGCGGCGATGACGGCCGGTTGCGCGTGCCATAGGCGGCGCCTGCCTCGCGCCGGTGTACCATCGCGCCTTTCCTTCGGGCCCGCCATCGTGCGTCAGGCGTCATGCAATGCGGTGCAGGTCGCCTTGGTTCTGGTGCTGGTGTGCGCGTGCGGGTGGGGGCAGGCGGAGGCGGCGGATCCGAACAAGGTGCTGCGCGTCGAATTCTACGTTGCCGAAACCGGTTTCGATCCGGTCAAGGTCCAGGATCTCTATTCGCAAACCGTCAATGAGGCGATATTCGAGCCGCTGATGACCTACGACTATCTGGCGCGCCCGGCGAAGCTCGTTCCGCGCGCGGCGGAGTCGATGCCGGCGGTGAGCGATAAGGCCAGGACCTATGTCTTCAAAATCCGCAAGGGCGTTTACTTTGCCGCGGATGCAGCGTTCAAGGGCAGGAAGCGCGAGCTGACCGCGGATGACTACGTCTACTCGATCAAGCGTTTCAAGGACCCGGCCAACAAGTCGCCGTACGAAAGCTTTATCGATGGCATCGTCGGACTCGAGGAACTCAAGAAAGACGCCGAAAAAAGCGGCAGGATGAATTACGACACCAAGGTCGACGGGCTGCAGGCGCTGGACAGATACACGCTGCAGGTCAAGCTCAAGGAGACCGACTACAACTTCGGATACATCATGGCCATGCCGAATTACGGCGCGGTTGCGCGCGAGGTCATCGAGGCTTACGCCGACGACACCAACGCCCACCCGGTCGGAACCGGTCCTTATCGACTCAAGGAATGGAAGCGCTCGAACAAGATCGTCCTCGAAGCCAACCCTGAATTTCGCGGCTTCGAATGGCAGTTCGACGCCGGCAACGATCCGCGAGACAAGGAAATCGCGGCGGCGATGAAGGGCAAGATGATGCCGCAGATCGGACGGATCGAGATCAGCATCATCGAGGAGCAGCAGGCGGCGTGGCTGGCGTTTCAAAAAGATGAGTTGGATATTCTGTACTTGCGCGAGCAATTCTCCCAGGTCGCGCTGCCTGACAACAAGATCAGCGCCGAACTGGCGAAGCAGGGCGTGACCTTGAATCGCATCACCGACCCGGACATCAACTACACCTACATCAACACCACCGATCCGCAATTCGGCGGCTTCACCCAGGAAAAAATCGCCTTGCGGCGAGCAATACTGATGTCGTTCGACAACGCCGAGTTCATCCGCGTGATTCGCAAGAATCAGGCGATCGATGCGCAGTACCCGATCCCGCCCGACATCGTGGGTCACGATGCCTCGTATCGCACCAGCGTTCCCTACGATCCCGCGCTCGCCAACAAGCTCCTCGACTATTTCGGCTTCAAGAAAGGTGGCAACGGCTATCGCACCTGGCCCGACGGCAAACCGCTGGTGTGGCGATATTCCTCGACACCGAGCACGCGCGATCGCGAAATCGACGAGCTGTGGCAGAAGTCGGTGGAAAGGATCGGCATCCGCATCCAAGTCGACAAGAACAAGTTTCCCGAGGAGCTCAAGCAGGAGCGCGCGTGCCAGCTCCTGTCGCGGACGGCTTCATGGATCGCCGACTATCCGGACGGCGACGACTTCATGCAGCTCTTTTACGGGCCCAACAGTGGTCAGAACAACAATCCGTGCTTCCAGATGCCGGAGTGGGACCGCATTTACGAAAAGACCCGGGCGATGCCGGCCTCGCCCGAGCGTAACCAGCTTTATCGACAGTTGTGGCGGATGGTCGAAGTCAACGGCGTGGTGAAGCTTCACGATACCCGGGTCCGGAATATGCTGATCCAGCCGGCGGTGATCGGTTACCGCAAGCACCCCATCCTGCTCGCGGACTGGATCTATGCCGACGTCGACAACAGCAGGAAATTGCACTGAACATACACAGGATCGCAATCCAGAGAGTGACAACCCACATGAACACGACCCGCCTGATGACCCTCTGCTCTCTCGCATTGCAGCAGAACAGGAGAAGACAATGACAGCCTATATCATCAGGCGGCTGTGGCAGATGATCCCGACCCTGCTCGGGGTGATTCTGCTGGTGTTCATTCTTTTCAACTGGGTCGGTGGCGATCCGGCATACGTGCTCGCGGGCAAGATTTCCAGCGCCGAGCAGATCGAAAACATACGCCGGCAGCTCGGTGTCGATCAGCCGTATATCGTGCAGCTCGGAATTTTCATCAAGCAGGTGCTCACCGCCGACTTCGGCGCGAGCTGGAGCACCAATGAGGCGGTCTCGCACATCATGGCGACGCGCCTCGGCCCGTCGCTGACGGTGCTGGTCCCGCTGTTGATCATCAGCACGGTGGTGGCGATCGGCCTGGCACTGGGCGTCGCCTATGTGCGAGGCTCGCTGACCGACCGCGCGGTGATGATCGTCTGCACCGTCGGCCTGTCGATTTCGATCCTGGTCTACATCATCGTCTTCCAGTATTTCTTCGCCTACAAGCTCGGCTGGTTCCCGGTGCAGGGCTGGGGCGACAGCTTCTGGCAAAACCTCGTGGTCTACGCGTCGCTGCCCATTCTCATCGGGCTCGTTGTCAGCATCGCGCCCGATCTGCGGCTGTTCCGCACCTTCGTGCTCGACGAGATCAACCAGGATTACGTCCGTACGGCGCGGGCCAAGGGCTTGTCCGAAAACCGGATCATGTGGGTGCACGTGCTCCGCAACGCTTCGATTCCGATCATCACCCATGTGATGGCGCAGCTTCCGGGATTGCTCATCGGCGCCTTTCTGATCGAGCGCTTTTTCTCGATTCCGGGCATCGGCCGCGAAGTGATCCTCGCGGTCGAGCGAAGCGACTTTCCGGTGATCAAGGCGATCACCGTCTACGTCGCCGTCGCCACCATGATCTTCACGCTGCTCGCCGACCTGATGTACAAGGCCGTCGACCCGCGCGTGCAGCTCAAGTAGGAGGCTGGCGATGCCCTACGACGCGCCGCACGCCGTTTCTCCGGGTCTCTGGGCGCTCGCCTGGCGACGCCTCAGGGCCGATCGGGTGGCGATGGTCTCGCTCGCCATCGTCGCCGCGTTTCTGTTGCTGATGGTGCTTTCGGGCACCGGGCTGATCGCAAAAAACTGGTCCAAGGAAGTCGGCGTCAACTACGCGCCGCCATCGTTCGTCGGTGCCGACGCCGAGACTCCCGGCAACGCAGCCGCGCCGGCCGCGTCGTCGGCGAGCAGCGCCGAAAGCGAGGCGCCGACCGAGCTGCCGGTCGAGGACCCGCTGGCCGACGCGCTGGCTGCCATTCGTGGGGAAACGCGCGGCGAAACGCAGAAGTCAGACGCCGGCGGCGTCCCCGCCGCCGATTCGGCGAGTGTCGATCCGCTGGCCGACGTCATGGCCGATATTCGCGCCAAGGGCTCGAAGGCGGAAACAGTCGAAGCGCGCGCGACTACGCTTCCGTTCGGCGGCGACAAGTGGGGCCGGGATGTGCTGAAAAAGGTCATCAAGGGCTCCCAGACCTCGATCTTCGTGGGTCTGGCCGCGGCGGTGGTGGCAACGTTTCTCGGCACCTTGTTCGGCGCCATCGCCGGATACTATGGCCGCTGGCTCGACGACATTTTCAACTGGTTCTACAGCGTTTTCACCGCGATACCGTATCTGCTGCTGATTCTCGCCGTCGCCGCGGTGCTGCAGCAGAAAGGAACGTTCACCATCATCCTGATTCTCGGGCTTACCGGGTGGACCGGTTGCTTCCGGCTGATTCGCGGCGAATACCTGAAGCACAAGGGCCGCGAATATGTCCAGGCGGCGGACGCGATCGGCGCATCGAATGCGCGGCGGATGTTCGTGCACATCTTTCCCAACATCAGCCACGTCGTGCTGGTGCAGCTTTCGATCCTGGTGGTTGCGTTCATCAAGTCGGAAGTCATCCTTTCCTTCCTGGGTTTTGGCGTCCCGGTCGACGTCGTGTCCTGGGGATCGATGCTCAACGAGGCGCAAAACGAGCTGATCCTGGGCAAGTGGTGGCAGCTCGCGGCAGCGGGGACGGCGATGGCGCTGCTCGTCACCGCGTTCAGCCTGTTCACCGACGCGCTGCGTGACGCGCTCGATCCGAAGTTGAAATGATGCTACTGAGTTTTTCCAATCTGACTGACAAATCACGCACGTCGTCCCCGCCCCCGATTCAAGCATTCGAGGGCAGGCTTCAGCGGGGACCCATTTTCGTCGACGAACATGGATTCCCGCTTTCGCGGGAATGACGTAGTTTTCGTCATGCAATTGCGTAAAGAACAATAGAGAGCGGCATCTGGGCCTGAGCGCAGCGAAAGATCTCCACCGCACAATGGAAACTCTCCTCACCGTTCGCAATCTGCGGGTCAACTTCCGCCTGGACAAGCACACGGCCTTCGAAGCGGTGAAGGGCATCAGCTTCGACATCCCGGCCAACGCCACCGTCGCTCTGGTCGGCGAATCGGGCAGCGGCAAGTCGGTCACGTCGCTTTCGATCCTCGGGCTTCTGCCCAAGGAAAATGCGAGCGTTCTTCCCGGCAGCGAGATCATGTACGGCGGCCGCAACCTGGTCGACCTGGATCAGGGTGAGCTGCGCCGACTGCGCGGCGCCGACATCTCGATGATTTTCCAGGAGCCGATGACGTCGTTGAACCCGGTGTTCACGGTCGGCTTTCAGTTGACCGAAGTGTTGCGCCTGCACCTCGGGCTCTCGCCGTCGGACGCCAGAAAGCGCGCGCTCGCCTTGCTGGCCGAAGTCGGCATTCCGGATCCCGAGTTCAAGATCAACGCCTATCCGTCGCAGATGTCCGGCGGACAGCAGCAGCGGGTGATGATTGCGATGGCGATCGCCTGCGAGCCCAAGCTGCTCATCGCCGACGAGCCGACAACCGCGCTCGACGTCACCATCCAGAAGCAGATCCTCGACCTGATCCACGACTTGCAGAAGCGGCATCGGATGTCGGTGCTGTTCATCACCCACGATCTCGCCGTGGTGGGCGAAATCGCCGATTACGTGGTGGTCATGCGCAACGGCGAGATTCGCGAGCAGGGTCCCGCCAAGTCGGTGTTCGAGAATCCGCAGGACGCCTATACCAAGGCCCTCCTGCTGTGCCGGCCGCGTCTGGACCGGCGACCGGTTCGGCTGCCGGTTATCGAAGATTTCATGACCGGCGATGGCCACGCCATGCATCTCAACGAGCGCAAGCGCGGCATCGATGCCGCCGATCCGATCATCCTCGACGTCCGCCATCTGGGAAAGGATTTCTACTCGCGCGAAGGCGTGTTCGGACGGCGGAAGTTCGAGGCGGTCAAGGATGTCTCGTTCAAGCTGCCGAAAGGCAAGACGCTGGGCCTGGTCGGCGAATCGGGCTCGGGCAAGACCACCGTCGGCCTGACGCTGATGCGGCTGCACGAGGCGTCAGCGGGCGAGGCCTTGTTCGAGGGCAAGGACATTCTTTCGATGTCGTCGCGGCAGTTCATGGATTACAAACGCCGGATCCAGATCATCTTTCAGAATCCGTACGCGTCCTTGAACCCGCGCATGATCGTCGGCCAGATGCTGACCGAGCCGATGAGCATCCACGGCATCGGCGCCTCGGCGCAGGAGCGGACCGATCTGGCGTTCGAAATGCTGCACAAGGTGGGCTTGCCCGAGGTCTCGTTCTACAAGTATCCGCACGAGTTCTCGGGCGGCCAGCGGCAGCGTATCGCGATCGCGCGCTGTCTGACGCTCAAGCCGGACATCCTGATCTGCGACGAGTCGGTGTCGGCGCTCGATGTTTCGGTGCAGGCGCAGGTGCTGAATTTGCTCTCGGACCTGCAGGACGAGTATCACCTGTCGTACATCTTCATTTCGCACGATCTCGCGGTCGTCAAATATATTTCCGACGAGATCATGGTCATGAATCAGGGTGCGATCGTCGAGATCGCCAACTCCGACGATATCTACCGGCAGCCCAAGCATGCTTACACCCAGAAACTGCTGTCGTCGATTCCCAAGGGCTGGCACCATGGGAACTGATGCGCACTACGAAACTAGCTGACTCCGGACATTTACTCCGGACATTTATTGAGCATTACGCAAGTGCGTGACGCTTGGATTCCTAATATCGTCATTCCCGCGAAAGCGGGAATCCAGTGTCTTTTGACTAACGCCGCTGGGTCCCCGCTGAAGCCTGCCCTCGAATGTTTAAATCGGGGGCGGGGACGACGCCAGTTTTGTGGAACC
>DAIQRF010000269.1:0-2741 GCA_036786505.1 Casimicrobiaceae bacterium
CGCCGATGGAAAGCTATTGGCATTCGCTGAAGGTAGAGGAAACCCATGGCCAGGACTTTGCCACCCGGGCCGCGGCGACCCGCTGCGTGTTCGCCTACGTCGAGGGCTGGTACAACACGACGCGTATGCATTCGAGCCTGGGCTACAAATCTCCCGCTCAGTTTGAGCGCGAATACCATGCAAAATCAATCGAGGCGGCCAACGACGAACAGACCGCAATTCTGGGTAACACCAGCCAACCCGCTCGGCTGAAAAAAAGAGCGGCTTAAACCCTCAATGAAAACTTGACAAGATCAGAGGGTTCGCGTTCACTCGTAGTGTCGAAGCCAATCGCCACACACCTGCTACGGTGTTACGCTAGGCGAACGCGCATTTGAGCGACAGGCGTACCATGCCGATGAAGAAACGTTCAAACTTGGGGGGAATGCACCATGAGCCGATTCGACCAAGACACGAGCACCATGCGTATGCGCATCGAGGCCACGCCGATTGAGCTGCGTAAGCCGGAGATTGGGCCGCAGTCAAAGGCACGCGGGATTATGGTGGGCGCACTGCTCGGGGTGGGTGCGTGGGCCGCGATAATCGCGCTTGGCGCGGCGGTGTGGAGGGGGCTCAGGTAGGGCAATTCCCACTCCATGCAACTCGCGCGCGGCACTACTGGTCGTCCTCGCCCGGCTCGCGCGGCGCATGCGCGTCCTGAGGTGATCTGCGATATTGCATCAGGCGTCTAATTGCTAGTGCCTGCGCCCGGCACCGATTAGCACTCGGAGGATTGCATCGAACAGCGCGACCACCGTGCCAACATCGCGCCGCCCGCACTGATCGAATCTCTCACGTAGCGTCATCGCCGTAGCAATGCTCACCGCGTCCTCCTCTGGCGGTATCGTTGCAAAAGGTGACGTCAGCGGGGAGTCAACGCCGGCACGGCGACGCAGTTCCCAATCGCAAGCGTGTCCGATCCACGTCGACAGTCCCGGCACGAGCTGTATGACATTGTTTGTCGACTCGATCAGCGCGCACAGTTCGCTGTCATCGAGTTCGGTGAGCGCAGCTTCAACGGCGCTTAGATCACTATCATCGCTGCTCAGGTGCATTCGTACCGGTGCCACCGGCAGCGCGCTTCCTCGGCCCCTTACACGCGGATAGGACACGGCGTTTGCAGTTCCGCGGGATGCTCAGGTACGGTTGGACTACCGCCGACCGAACGTCCCTGCGATGAGATCCAAAACGAACTCGGTAACCCACGCCCGGCCCGGTCCACCGAGATAGGTCGCGCAGCGACCGGTATGAAGGTTCTCAACCGTCATCGCGAAAGTCGCCGCCACCGCATGGGCCGATCGCTTGCCGGGAAACCGCACAATATCTAGAGCGAAATCGGCAGGGGAGAACCCGAAACGAACAACCTCGGCGCTAAATGCGATTTGGTCGGCCCTGGCGATCATGTAATTGCGTGGATCGCCACGAAGAAGAGGCTGTCCCGGGTCTTTGAAGCCACCATGGACCGGCCCCGTGGTCTGCATCGTTTGGCGTGCCTCAAGCATGATGTCGGCTTTCCTAGTCGAGACTCAAAACAGCGGGTGCGCCTTGCATCGTCAACTTGAGCAAGTTTCGAGCCATCCGCATATTTCCTTTATCTTCCGATGGGTTAGCAACTTGTCAAGGGCAACCTCGATGAGCCCATTGTAAGGAACGTCGTCGGTGGCCACGCTGTAGCATTCACCCGGCCGGCGCGCGTCACCTGTTCGCTTCAGCATTCCCGTCAACCAAAAAACCGAAGCGCAACTACACGCCGGGATCGGTTTTGTCGTCGCTGCAAGGGCACTACGGCAAATCGCATCCATGCTCTTACTTGACGCGGCGGGCATGCGGAATGGATCTTCTTCTGCGGCAGCGCAAAGTGCCCTAAGATGAGCGAACCGTCAGAGGGTCCCGAATGGGCAATGATCTGCTGAAGATCGCGGTAGTCATCTTGTCGAGCATCAACGCCGTCATGTGGGAGTTCTATACCGAATCCACATTCATGGCCGTGATATGGGCTGCGATCGCGATCGCTTTCGCGATGTGGGCCGTCCGCGACATACGTTACCGCTAATCTAGCCGGCCCGGCCGGTTCCGATTTCGTTGCGGGTTCTCTTTGGTGCGTCGGTCGCGCTGTCGGCGATCGCCGGCGCTGCAGTCTTGGCGGATCTGACCGCACTGCGACAGACCTCAGCTCAGCTCGATCATTTTTGAGGCGTAAGCTTCGAGGGTCCGGGAACGACTCATCCCCGCACGAGCAGATCCTCGTCGCCGGCAGTCGGGCCAATGACTTGATTGAAAGCCGGCGGCGCGGCCACATGTTTATCGAAGGAGGTTGGTGTGCTTTGTATGCATAGCGGGAAATCGGTTCGGGCCGCCGGTACCATTGGCCTCGTTGCGTCGTTTTTCTGGTGCGCCGCATTCGCAGCTCCGCTTCCGGACCCGGCGACCGACGTGCCCAAGGCGACTGCAAAGGGGCAGGCAAGCGCGGTGTTCGCCGGCGGGTGCTTCTGGGGAGTGGACGCGGTTTTCAAGCACATCAAGGGAGTGACCAGCGCCACGTCCGGCTATTCCGGCGGCGCGTCCAAGGCCGCGCACTATGAGCTCGTCGGTACCGGCGCAACCGGACACGCCGAGGCGGTGCAGGTGGTCTACGATCCTTCGCAGATATCTTACGGCCAGTTGCTGCGGATATTCTTTTCCGTCGCACACGATCCGACGCA
>DAIQRF010000035.1:0-10558 GCA_036786505.1 Casimicrobiaceae bacterium
CGGCGCTGTGAGCAGCGAGCCAGGTCCCGCTCGCGAAGCGAGTGGGGTGCGAGCGACCGCGAATCAGCGCTGGCCGGCGACGCGCGACATTGCAGTCCACAAATAGCGTGCAAGGAGTCGGCGCCGCTCGCGAAGCGAGTGGGGTGCGAGCGGCCGCGAATCAGCGCTGGCCGGCGACGCTCAACATTACAACTGCGTAAGAAGATCAAGGAGCCGGCACGCGAGGACCGGGCGCGCGTCCGCTTTGGGTGACCGGTCTTACGGGTCGCGCCGGATGAGCGCGAAGCTGGTGGCGATGATGGCGATGAAAAACACCAGCATCCACGCCGCAAGCGAAAGATGCAGGAATTCCCAGGCCTTCTCCGCGCATTCTCCGCTGCCTTCGAATACTTTTCTCAAAACATCGGTGAATGGCAGCGTGTCGAGCATGTAGTTGAGCCCCATGCTGCACGTAGGAACCTGGTCCGGCGGCAGCGATTGCAGCCACACCTGCCGCGCCGCGAAGGTGATGCCCGCGCCTCCGATCAGCAGTTGCAGCAGCGCGTAGACTGTCGCGCCGCCTCGGCCCGGATGATGAAAGCCGGCAATCAGAAACACGATACCCATACCGATCACGCAGATGCGCTGGAACACGCACAAAGGGCAGGGCTCAAGCCCCTCGATGTATTGCAGATAGAGCGCATACAAGATCAGCGTCGCGCACACGAAAAAAGCGAGAAAGTAGGCGATCCGCCGTGGTGGCAGCAGCACCAGCGCGACCGAGGTTATGCCGACCACCATCAGTACGATGCGGTATACCGCCAGCGGCGCATTGAGGCCGGCTGCCTGAAACATGTATTCCTGGCCCAGCAGAGCGAGACAGAGGAGCACGCCAACCCACGGCCACGTCAGCGCGGGATAACGCGTGTTGCTCATGGTCATGCCCTCGCTCCTTTTCCACCGTTCGCGCGACCCATCTCCATCACGTGCCGGCCTCCAGCGCTTGATCGATGTCCCAAAGAATATCATCGAGCGCTTCCAGTCCGATCGAGAGTCGCACCATTTCCGGCGCAACGCCGGCGGCGCGCTGCTCTTCGTCGTCGAGTTGACGATGAGTCGTCGATGCCGGATGAATGACCAGCGTCTTGGCGTCGCCGACATTGGCCAGATGCGACAGGAACTGCACCGACTCGATGAATCGAACGCCGGCCGCGGCGCCGCCTTTGACGCCAAACGTCAGAATGCCCCCCGCACCTCGCGGGAGGTAGCGTTGCGCCAACGCCTGGTACCGATTTCCCTCCAGCAACGGGTAGCTGACCCATTCGACGCGGGGATGCGCGGCGAGATGCCGGGCGACGGCCAATGCCGACTCGCAGTGGCGCGGCATGCGCAGGTGCAGCGTTTCGATCCCCTGAAGCAGCAGGAACGCGTTGAACGGAGCGAGCGTCGGCCCCAGCGTTCGCATGGTCTCCATGCGCGCCTTCATGGTGAAGCCGAAATCGCCGAAGGTCTCGTGGAAGATTACTCCGTGATAGCCGCGCGACGGTGTCGTCATCTGCGGAAACTTGCCGTTCCCCCAGTCAAACTTGCCGGACTCGACAATGATTCCGCCCATGGTCGTGCCGTGACCACCCAGATATTTGGTCGCCGAGTGAATCACGATGTCGGCGCCATGCTCGAGCGGTCGGCACAGAAACGGCGAAGCAAGCGTGTTGTCGATGACCAGAGGTACGCCGGCGTCGTGCGCAATCGACGCGACTGCCGCGATATCGAGCACGTTCAGCTGCGGGTTACCGATCGTTTCCGCGTATACCGCCTTGGTTTCCGGGCGGATCGCACGGCGAAACGCTTCCGCGTCGTCGGGATCGACGAAGCTGGTGGCGATGCCGAACTGGGCGAAGGTGACCGCAAGTTGCGAATAGGTCCCGCCGTAGAGCGTGCGCGAGGCGACGATGTGGTCGCCGTTCTGCGCCAGCGTCAACAGCGCGGTCATCTGCGCGGCCATACCGGTCGCCGCGGCCAGCGCCGCACTGCCACCCTCGAGCGCGGCGACGCGCTCCTCGAAAGCGGCCACGGTGGGGTTCGAAATGCGCGAATACACGTTGCCGAATGTCTGCAGGTTGAACAGGCTGGCGGCGTGGTCGGCGCTGTCGAACACGAACGACGTCGTCTGATAGATCGGGAGCGCACGGGCGCCGGTCGCGCTGTCCGGAATGTGCCCGGCGTGAAGGCACAAGGTGTCGAAACCGTATTTGCGGTCGGCCATGGGCGTCAGATGCCGCGTCGGGCGGAGACGACGCCGGTGTTCACGCCGGCCCAGTTGAGGCCGCCCATGATGCGCGCGTGTTCGATTTTCAGGCAGCGGTCGACGACCACATCGAGCCCCGCGCCGGCGGCAATGCTGGCGGCTTCGTCGCTGCGGATGCCAAGCTGCATCCAAAGGACTTTGGCGCCGATGGCCACCGCGTCGCGCGCGATCGGCACCATCTCACTCGCCCTGCGAAAGCAATCGACGATGCCGACCGGCTCGGCGATGGCGGTGATGCTCGGATAGCATCTTTGGCCGAGAACTTCACTGTGATTCGGGTTCACGGGAATGACGCGATAGCCATGATCCTGCATGTACTTGGCTGCGAAATAGCTCGGTCTGTGCCACTGCGCCGAAAGACCGACGACGGCGATGGTTTGCTGCTGCGTCAGGATTCGACGCAGGCCGGCGATGTCGTCGACGATCGGCATGCTTCTTTTACCTCGTCCCCAAGGACGGCGGCATCCCGGAGTTACGTAGCGCTGGCAAGCCGTGCCGACGGCGCTCGGCGATCGGCAGTCGAACCATTTTGACCAATTTCCTCGTCCTCGATCTTGGTGGCACCTGCAGCGCGGCAGGCGCAGTGCGTAGCCTCTCAAGTCTAATGGAAATTGGGTTCGGCGATCGTGACCGGACGCCGGCAAGCGGGTCCGCCGCCTCCCCGCCGGGAGGTGTAAGGCTCGGACTGCTGCGACGACTCAAATTGTGGCAATCTTCACGCTCTTGGGCGGTCCAAGCAGCAATCAGTCATGAAGGAGAGGCGATGAAACGACGCAACGTGCTCGGGGCATTGGCGGCAGCGCCGCTGGGCGTAGCGGTCTTGGCGTGGACCCGCCTGGGAACGGCTGCCGGTGTCAAGCCGGCCCCGCCGCTGGCCGAAATCCAGCAGCATTGGCAAACATTTCTTGCCAAGGGCGCGGACGTGGCCCAATCCACGGCGCCGCTTCAGCGGACGGAGGTGGAATGGAAGCAGTCGCTTGCCGAGCCCCAGTTTGCGGTACTGCGCAAAGAGGCCACCGAACGGCCTTTCTCGAGCCCGCTGAACGGCGAAAAGCGGTCGGGTGTATTCGTCTGCGCAGGTTGTACGCTGCCGCTGTTCACCTCGCAGATGAAATTCGAAAGCGGCACCGGCTGGCCGAGCTTTTTTACCAGCATACCGGGCCATCTCGCGACCAAACAGGACCGCCAGCTCATATTGCCGCGAACCGAGTATCATTGCACGCGTTGCGGCGGACATCAGGGCCATGTCTTCGACGACGGGCCGCCCCCCACCGGCGAGCGCTGGTGCAACAACGGCGTGGCGCTCAAGTTCATCCCGGCGACCGGCAAGGCCTGAAGCGGACGCGGAACCAATCGCTGGCAGCGAACTCTATCGCGCATAAGGGCACGGCCGCGGCTTGCGCGGAAAGCCGGCGGCCTATGGCAACATTGGTCCCCCATATGGAGGTTACGATGCCGGCAACTCGACGGTTCTTGTTTGGTCTGGTCCTCATCAGTGCGTTTGCCGCTGCGGCACACGCCGACGAGGGCGCGCTGCCGCCGGAGCGCAGTCAAGGTTCGGTGACCTACGTCAGCGGGGGTATCGGGAAGGACGAATCCGATGCGATGAAGCAAGCAGCGTCGCGCTACTCGCTGATGGTCGAGATGGCGTCACCGGCGAGCCCGCGCGCGCAATATGTCGCCGACGTAAAAATCGATATCCGCGATCAGCGAGGAACGACGGTTCTCAGCACCACCAGCGACGGTCCATTTCTGCTCGCGAATTTGCCGCCGGGCCGCTATACGGTTAACGCCGCCAAGAACGGCAGATCGCAACAGCGCAACATCGTTGTTGGTTCTGGCGCCCATCGGCGGGTGATGTTCTCCTTTCCAGAGTGAGTATTTCCCGCTGACATCAGCCCCGAGCTTCCGTCGCGCGCCGCTTCTGATCGCTGAGTTCCTCGCGGACCGCGCGGAGCCGGCTTTCGGCGACTGAAGCCTGGTAGAAATCCCCGTCGCCCGACTTCACGGCCAGCTCGAACTGCACGACTGCCGCCGGAAGATTGCCCTGCCACGCGTAGTACTCGCCCTGGTGCTGATGCTGAAGCATCTGTTTGCCGAGCGCGGCGTACGAGCGCGCCGCAAGGAGATGCAGGGGGCCGTCGCTTGGGTAATGCTGCAACTGCTCGGCGACGAAGCGTGCCGCCTTCTCCGGCTGCTTGTTTTTCAACAGCGCCTCGGGATAGTCGTACACCAGTTGCATCTTGGCCGGGTAGCGGGCCAGCGCGCTTTGGTAGCGCGCGATCGCCGCGGGAAGCTGTCCTGACTGCATGAGGACCTGCCCCGCCATGGCGTCGATCATAGGGTGCGCTGGCGCGTTTCGTTCAAGCGTCGCCAGCTCGGTCTGCGCCCGCTTGAAATTCTCCGCGCGCAACAGCGATGCCACCAGGCCGTAACGCGCGGCGATCGCGTCGTTGTATTTTTTCTCGGCAATCGCATCCTCGAAAAACGCTATCGCTTCTCGAGGCGTCCCCTGATAGCTCCTGACCAGCGCCCGCACCATGTTGAAATCGAGCGAATCCTTGATTTGCCGAAACGGCTTGCTTTGCGCCCGGGCTTGCGCGTCCGCGATGCGCTCGTAAGTGACCGGGTGATCGCGCAGGTAGGACGGCGCGTTGCCTTCGACGAATCGAGTCGCGCGCTGCAGCCGCTCCATGAGCGTCGCCATCGCCCTGACGTCGAAACCCGCGGCGTCGAGGCGCTGGAATCCGATGCGGTCCGCTTCCTGTTCGTTTTGGCGGGTGAAGTTGATCTGCATCTGCATCGCGATGCCCTGCGCCGAAGCAATTGCCGCCTGACTGATCTGGCCGCTGTTCGTTCCGCCGGTGCGCGAGGCGACGATTGCCGCAGCGAGCGCCGCAAGTGTGGCCAGCATGGCATCCTTCTGGCTGGAGATCGAGCGCGCGATGTGATGCTGCGTAACGTGCGAAATTTCATGCGCCAGGACCGACGCCAGCTCGGATTCGGATTGAGTGAGAAGAATCAAGCCGGTATTGACGCCGATGAATCCGCCCGGAAGCGCAAAGGCGTTGATCGATGGATCGGCAACCGCGAAGAACTCGAAATCGAATGGCGCACCGGGAATTGCCGTCACCAGGCGATTTCCGAGCTCGTTGAGGTAGCCGTTGACCTCGGGGTCGCTCAAATACCCGCCGGAAAGACGAATTTCCCGCATCACCGACTCACCGAGCTTACGCTCTTGCGGCGCTGACATGACCGCCTGCGAGGGGTCCCCCAATTCGGGCAGATTCTGCTGTGCCAGCGCCATCGGAGAAATCGCCAGCGCGACCGCGAGCATGGCGCTGATACGGCGATTCGCCGAGGGAAAGAGTGAGTAAGGCATGGTGCTATGATTGCCGCAGACAGCACAAAGTTTCGGGAGCGGTGCGATGGCGGGGCAAGGTTCGCATTTTACCCATTTTGATGTCGACGGTCAGGCGCACATGGTCGACGTTGCAGCCAAGGATGTAACGAAACGTGTTGCGCGGGCCGGCGGCAGTATCGCCATGCGGCCGGAGACGCTGGCTCGAATTCGAGAAGGGTCCGCCAGCAAGGGCGATGTGCTCGGAGTGGCCCGAATCGCCGCGATTCAGGCGGCCAAGCGTACCAGCGAATTGATACCGCTTGCGCATCCTCTGTCGTTGACCCGTGTCACGGTCGACTTCAGTGTCAATGAGGCTGAGTCGGTGATCGCCATCTCGGTCACCGCCGAAACGCTCGACCGTACCGGTGTTGAAATGGAAGCAATGACCGGCGCGGCCATCGGATTGCTCACTATTTACGACATGTGCAAGGCAGTCGATCGCGGCATGCGCATCCAAAGCGTGAGGCTGCTGGAAAAATCCGGCGGAAAGTCCGGCGATTACGTCGCGCCGTAGCACCGGGTCGGGCTTGCGTTCAGGGACGAATCCGGCGCGCGGGTGAATTTGCGCCTGCGGGCGTGCGCTTCGCCGATCACCAATTCCACATGCCGCCATCCTCGAGCCGATTGACGGGCAATGCGGCCGGACGATACGGGTATTTGGCAGCGAGCTTCTCATCGACGTCGACGCCGTGTCCCGGCGCTTCGCCCGCGTGCAGATAACCGTTCTCGAAGCGATAGGCGTGCGGGAACACCGCGTCGGTTTCGGGCGTGTGGCGCATGTATTCCTGGATGCCGAAGTTGTGCACCCAGGTGTCGAAGTGAAGCGCCGCGCCCATGCACACCGGCGACAGGTCGGTCGCGCCATGCGACCCGGTTCGGACCTGATAGAGCTCCGCCAGGTTGGCGATTCGCCGCAGATGGGTGATTCCGCCCGCGTGGACGACAGTGGCGCGAATGAAGTCGATCAACTGCTCGGTGATCAAGGTCTGGCAGTCATAAATCGTGTTGAATACTTCGCCGACCGCAATCGGCGTCACGGTGTGCTGGCGGATGAGGCGGAAGCCTTCCTGGTTCTCTGCCGGCGTCGGATCCTCCATCCAGAACAGCCGGTACGGTTCAAGCGCCTTGCCCAGCCGCCCGGCCTCGATCGGCGCGCCACTTCGTCGAGCGTTTCGGCGATGTCCTTGCCATTGGCGTGGCCGTAGACCATCACGCCGTCGCGGCTGCGCCCGCCGAGCAAATCGTACAGCGGCATTTCCGCCATCTTGCCCTTGAGGTCCCAGAGCGCGGTGTCGACGGCGGCGATAGCGCTCATCGTCACCGGCCCGCGCCGCCAGTACGCGCCGCGATAGAGGTATTGCCAGATATCCTCGATCCGCGCCGGATCGCGACCGATGAGGGCCGGGACGACGTGCTCGGTGAGATAGGCCGCGACGGCGAGCTCGCGACCATTGAGCGTAGCGTCCCCGATTCCATGGACGCCCTGGTCGGTTTCGATTTTCAGTGTGACGAAATTGCGCCCCGGACAACAGACGATGATCCGGCAGTTGGTTATTTAGCGGAGTCCACGACGGCGGCGACCCGGCAGCGCTGGCCAGAGGCTGCTGGGCATTCGCGCGATCTTCGGCGATGATCTGCCCGCGGATCGACGCTTCGCCGGCCGCGTGAGCACCTGGCTGACATCGCTGTTCGTGGCCGGCGCTACACGCACTGTCGCACTCGCAACGCGTTCCGTTGCCTAAAGCGATTGACTACAGCGATCGACTCGCCCCAGGACCCAACGTGATCCCACTTCGCTGCACCCCGACCGTCTGTTTTCCTCCGACCCGGTGCAGCGGGACTTGAGTCGCGCGCTCCATGCGACGATCAAGCATCTGCCCATCGTCAGCCCGCATGGTCACACCGATCCGCAGTGGTACGCCGACAACGAGCCTTTCACCAACGCGTCCGCGCTGTTCATCACCCCCGATCATTACGTTTTCCGGAGGCTCTACAGTCAAGATATCAAGCGTGAAGATCTCGCGATCCCGCGCCGCGATGGCGGCGCGGTCGAGCAGGATGCGCGCAAGATCTGGCGCACGTTCGCGGCCAACTACCGATTGTTCCGGGGAACGCCGACACGCGTCTGGCTCGATCACGCATTCCATGAGGTATTCGGCGTGCGCGAGCGCCTGACGCCCGAGTCCGCGGATCGCATGTTCGATCACATCAACGACTGCCTCGCCAAGCCCAAATTTCGGCCGCGCGCACTGTGCGAGCGCTTCAATATCGAAGTCATCGCGACGACTGAGTCGCCGCTCGATCCGCTTGCGCACCACGCGAAGCTCCGTGGCAGCGGCTCGACAGGGCGCGTCGTCACCGCGTACCGGCCGGATCCGGCGGTCGATCCCGAATTCGAAGGTTTTGCCGCCAACGTCGAAAAGCTCGGACAGCTCGCCGGTGAAGACAGTCGGACTTGGCGCGGCTATCTTGCCGCGCATCGCAACCGGCGCGCATTCTTCAAGACCATGGGCGCGACGTCGACCGACCACGGTAACCCAACCGCGCAGACCTCGGATCTCAGTGCCACGGAATGCGAAGCCCTGTTGACAACGGTGCTCAACGGTAAGGCCACGGCCGCGGAAGCGGAAGCGTTTCGCGGGCAGATGCTGACCGAGATGGCGAAGATAAGTCTCGACGACGGTCTGGTGATGCAAATCCATCCGGGTTCGTTCCGAAATCACAACCCACAGGTGCATCAACACTTCGGCCGCGACAAGGGCGCCGACATCCCGACGCGCACCGATTACGTTCATGCGCTCAAGCCCCTGCTCGATCGCTTCGGCAACGAACGCGATCTGACCGTAATTCTTTTCACGCTGGACGAGACGGCGTATGCGCGCGAGCTTGCGCCGCTGGCTGGGCACTACCCGATACTCAGACTGGGTCCGCCATGGTGGTTCTACGACAACCCCGAGGGCATGCAGCGGTTTCGCGAGCAGACGACGGAGACCGCCGGTTTTTACAACACCGTCGGCTTCAACGACGACACGCGGGCGTTCCTTTCGATCCCCGCGCGTCACGATGTGGCGCGGAGGATGGACTGCCGCTTCCTTGCCCAACTCGTGGCCGAGCACAAGATCGAAGAGGACGAGGCATTCGAGCTCGCGCCCGAGCTCGCTTACGGCCTGTCGAAGCGCGCGTACAAACTCTAGCGGCCTGCACGGCCGCAGTGTGGACCGTCGACGCGACTTGCCGCGTGTTCGGCCCCGGCCGTTACAGTGTCGGCAAAGGATAACGGTTATGACGAAGCGGAGCTGACGCTGTCGGGAGCGTTCGATATCGTCTCGCAGCTCGACTGATCGCTGTGCCCGCTTGGCGCGGGTTTACTCGTGCTACTCGCGCACTGCGGAGTCGATCCAGAGCGTGACCGGGCCATCGTTGATCGAGGCGACCTGCATGTGCGCGCCGAACACGCCGGTCGGGACCTGGCGGCCGAGGTCGCGCTCGAGCGCGCCGACGAAAGCGTCGAACAAGGGCCGTGCGACCTGCGGCGACGCCGCGGCACTGTAGGACGGGCGGGCGCCCTTTTTGGTCGACGCATGGAGCGTGAACTGACTGACGGCGAGAATCTCGCCGTCGCAGTCGAGCACCGAGCGGTTCATGACGCCGGCGTCGTCGTCGAAGATGCGTAAGGCGACGATCTTGTGCGCCAGCCAATCGGCTGCGGCGATTGAATCCGACGGCGCGACACCACACAAGACGAGGAGGCCGGCGCCGATCCTGGCTACGGCGTGATCGTCGACCGTCACCACCGCCTCGCGCACGCGTTGGATCACAGCGCGCATCGATCAACGCACGACTTTGCGCTCGACGTTAGCGACCAGTCCGCCGACGATGGTTAGCGTGGTGATGGTGTCCGGGTCTCCGGCGGCAGGAAGGTACGACCAGTGCTTGCCATCCTTGCCCTGCTTGCGGCTGGCGCGCGCGTCCATCTCGGGCTTGCCGATGCGTCGAATGACTTCCGCCTCGGACATGCCGGTGCGGATAAATCGGCGCTCCGCGGCTTTGCCTGAGCTGATTTTCTGCTTCGGTGGGCGGCGCGCGACTTGGAGCCCGCGTGCGCGATGAGCGGCTGCCGGCGGCGTTGGTGCGGCTACCGGCGAGCCGGGAACCACGCTGACCGTCGCGGGGTCAGTATCGAAATTCCGCAACTCCTCCATCCCGGGTTTGCACGGTGCGTCCTGATAGAGCACGGTCCCCTGGCCGCCTCGACACTTGACCATGGTCGCGTCTGCGGTGCCGTGGTGGCCGAGCAAGACAAGCATCAACAATGACAGGGCGCGCAAGGAAGGCATGGCAGTGCTCCCGCCGATGGGATGCGCTTACTATATTGCTTTTGCTGCCTTGAGCCCTCATCCGTTCGATGGATAACCGCACTATCGCCGCGTGCTTGGCGGGCGCAGCGCGAAGATCGCTTCGCGCCGCAGTGGCGCTGCTACTGCTCCCGCTGCTGGGCGGATGCACGACCGCCGCCTATTACTGGCAAGGCATCCGCGGTCAGCTCGATTTGCTGGAGCGTGCCCGGCCGATTCCCACCGTCGTCGCCTCCACCGAGGACCCGGCCTTGAAGCGCAAGCTGCAAAGGGCGCTGGCGATTCGCGAATACGCGAGCCGCGAGCTCGCGCTGCCCGACAACCCCAGTTATCGAAGCTACACCGATCTCGGACGGCGATTCGTTCTCTGGAACGTATTCGCGACACCCGAGCTTTCGCTCGAGCCGCGGCAATGGTGTTTTCCGGTGGCCGGATGCGTGAACTACCGCGGCTATTTCGACGAGGCCGCGGCCCGCGCCGAAGCGTCACGGCTCGGCGCGACCGGCGACGACG
>DAIQRF010000035.1:10568-11586 GCA_036786505.1 Casimicrobiaceae bacterium
TTAACGATCCCATGCTTTCGACGGTTATTCGCTATCCGGATACGGAGGTCGCGCGGCTGATCTTTCACGAGCTTGCGCACCAGATTGCGTATGCGAAGGACGACACGGTGTTCAACGAATCCTTTGCCGTGGCGGTCGAAGAGGAGGGGATCGGCCGTTGGCTCGCGGCGCAGAACGACCCGGCGCTGACGGCGCAGTTCAACACCAGCCAACGCTATCGTGACGGATTCCGGACTTTGGTCGGCCGCGTCCGCAGCGAGCTCGGGGCGCTCTACGCAAGTCCCGCCACCGTCGAAGAAAAGCGCGCCGGCAAGGCCGCCGTCTTTGCGACAATGCGTGTTGCGTACGACGCGCTGAAGAAACAATGGGGTGGCTTCGCCGCGTATGACGGCTGGTTTGCGCAAGGGCCCAACAACGCGAATCTGGCCGCGGTCGGTCTCTACACGCAAAAGGTGCCGGAGTTCCATGCCTTGCTCGCCGCGGACAGTGGCGACCTTCGCCAGTTCTACGCCCACGTCAAGGCGCTGGCGGCACTGCCTAAGGGCGAACGCGATTCGGCGCTGGCGGCGGCGGCCGCGGCGAATCGGACCGCTGGAAGGATACCGACCCGTATTCCGGCGCTGCCGCCAGGATAGGCATAACGCATTCTCGGTCTTTGGCGATCCTAAGCCATTGTCTTATCTGGCGATTCATAATATGATTCCAGGTTCCTTGCCTCACCCGCCGCAGACGGGGAGGCCGCCGGCAACTCAGTACGCAACTGAGCATCAACCGTTGCCCAACCTACGTCCACAAGGAGCGATCTGCATGCGTCACTACGAAATCGTATTTATCGTTCATCCCGACCAGAGCGAGCAGGTGCCCGCGATGGTCGAGCGTTACCGCTCGATGGTCACTGCTCCCGGCGGGAGGATCCATCGCCTCGAAGATTGGGGACGGCGGCAACTCACCTATCCGATTGCCAAGGTTCACAAGGCGCACTACGTGCTCATGAACATCGAGTGCGACGCGCCGACCC
>DAIQRF010000036.1:0-9353 GCA_036786505.1 Casimicrobiaceae bacterium
GGGTTCGTCGGTGCGATCATCGGCGGTTTGGCGAGCTACCCGCTCGCGGCGGCCGGATCGGTGCTGGTGGGACTTCTCGAATCGTTTTCCTCATTCTGGGCCAGCGCGTTCAAGGAAGTGATCGTCTTCACGCTGATCATCCCGGTTCTGCTCTGGCGCTCGCTGACGACGCATCATCACGAGGAAGAGGAATGAACCCGCGCGCGGCAGCGTTGCTTGCTTTCGGCGCGGGATTGCTGCTGGCGCCAGTCGCGGCGCCGCCGTTCTGGGTCACACTGCTCAACTACATCGGCCTCTACAGCATCGTATCGCTGGGCCTCGTGCTGCTGACCGGCGTCGCAGGCCAAACGTCGTTCGGCCAAGCGGCGTTCGTCGGGCTCGGTGCGTATACGACGGCGTACCTCTCGCTCAAGCATCCGGCGCTTTCGCCGTGGTTGAACCTGCTCATCGGCGTCGCGTTAACGTCGGCGATCGCGCTCTTTCTCGGATTCATCACGCTGCGCATGAAAGGTCACTACTTGCCGTTGGCGACGATCGCCTGGGGCATCAGCCTCTACTACACCTTCGGCAATCTGGAATTCCTCGGTGGATACACCGGCCTGGCAGGCATTCCTGCGCTGTCGTTTTTCGGCATCGAAATGCGCAGCGAACGCCACTTCTACTATTTGATCTGGACGATCACGCTGGCGAGCCTGTGGGCGACGCGCAATCTGCTCGACTCGCGGCCCGGCCGGGCGGTGCGTGCGCTCAAGGGCGGCCTGGAGATGGCCGAAGCTTTCGGCGTCGATGCCGGCAGGCTCAAAATCGTTATCTTCGTGTATGCGGCGTTGCTGGCGTGCATTTCAGGATGGCTATACGCGCACCTGCAGCGGTTCGTGAACCCGACACCCTTCGGCATCAACCAGGGAATCGAATACCTGTTCATGGCCGTCGTCGGCGGCGCGGGAAGCGTCTGGGGCGCAGTTGTCGGCGCGACGGTGATCACCTTGCTCAAGCAGGTGCTGCAGGACTACCTGCCGCACCTGCTGGGTCGCGCCGGGAATTTCGAGGTGGTGGTATTCGGGATACTGATGATTCTGTTGCTGCAGCGTACGCGCGACGGGGTGTGGCCGTGGCTCGCGCGCGCGTTCCCGCCACAAAAGCCGTCGCCGCTGCCGAAGGCCGCACCTCTTCCAAAACGGCCGCGCGGAAACGAAGGCCCATTGCTTGTCGTCGAACGCGCGCGCAAACAGTTCGGCGGCCTGGTCGCGGTCAACGATCTTTCTTTCCGGCTCTACCGGGGGGAGATTCTGGGGCTGATCGGGCCCAATGGCGCGGGCAAGAGCACGATGTTCAATCTCATCAGTGGTGCACTGCCGCTCACCGCCGGGACGATTGCGTTCGAAGGCCAGTCGACCGGAAGCCGGCAGCCGTTTCAGATCGCGCGCCTCGGCATCTGCAGGACCTTTCAGCACGTCAAGCTGATCCCGACCATGTCGGTGCTCGACAACGTTGCCCTGGGGGCCTATTTGCGCGGAAGCTCCGGCGTGGCGCGGGCTGCGCTGCGGCTCAATCGCACCGAAGAAGCGATGACGCTTGCCGAAGCGGCGACCCAGATCGAGCGCGTGGGCCTGAACGAGCATCTGCACACGGCAGTGGGTTCGCTCGCGCTCGGCAAGCAACGCATCGTCGAGATTGCGCGCGCGCTTGCCGCCGATCCGTGCCTGTTGCTGCTCGACGAGCCCGCAGCGGGTCTTCGTTTCCTCGAGAAGCAAGAGTTGGCGGCGCTGTTGCGAAGCTTGCGCGAGGACGGCATGACGATTCTCCTGGTCGAGCACGACATGGATTTCGTGATGGGGTTGGCCGATCGACTGGTGGTGATGGATTTCGGCGAAATGCTGGCACAGGGCCTGCCCGGCGAAATCCAGAAAAATCCGCTTGTTCGCGAGGCGTATCTCGGCGGCGTCTGATCGCGAACGAAATAACTTTCCATGTCGGCGCTCCTCGAGATCCGTGATCTGCACGTCGCCTATGGCAAGGTCGAGGCTGTGCACGGCGTGTCGCTGACCGTCGATGCGGCGCGCATCGTCACCGTGATCGGCCCTAATGGTGCCGGCAAGACGACGCTTCTGGCGGCAATCATGGGCCTGTTGCCGTCGCGCGGAGAGATCCGCTACGACGGCGCGCTGCTCGCGGCAGGCGATGTCGAGCAACGGGTCGCACGAGGTGTGGCGCTGGTCCCCGAAAAGCGCGAGCTGTTTGCATCCATGAGTGTGGCCGACAATCTCGAGCTGGGCGGTTTCCAGCGCTATCGCGCGGGAGACAGAACACGCACCGCATCGCTCGCCGACATTTACGAGCGCTTCCCGCGGCTCGCCGAGCGTCGGGCCCAACTCGCCGGCACCTTGTCTGGTGGAGAGCGGCAAATGCTCGCGCTCGGCCGTGCGCTGATGGCCAAGCCGAGGTTGCTGATGCTCGACGAACCGAGCCTGGGTCTGGCGCCGCTGATCGTCAAGGAAATATTCAGCATCATTGCGGCGCTTAAGGCCAACGGGGTGTCGATCCTGCTGGTCGAACAGAACGCACGGGCGGCGCTGCAGGTCTCCGACTACGGCTACGTCCTCGAAACCGGCGAGCTCGCGATCGAGGGCCCAAGCGCGTCGCTCGCGGTCGACGCGCGCGTGGCCGCAACCTATCTCGGGCAAGCGGCGGCGTGAAACCACCCACATCCGATGCAATCGGGCTTCCGTTCGGGTTTTGCTGAGCATTACGAAAGTGCGTGACGCCCGGATTTGTGGCCGGGCTTGTGTCGCTGCGCGTCCGGCCGGACAATACGGCACGCTTTCACATCGGCAATGCCCAAGGACTTTAAGTGACCCGCCTCGCCCTTCCTGCTGTCGATTCCAAACTGCTCGCTCAGGCAACCGAGCTGCTGCTTGCGCCCGCGGCGCTCGAATTTCGCCAGCTCTCCGATGTCCTTGCCGGCATCCATGTTCACCATGTGGACTATGCCGATCTCTATTTCCAATATTCGCGCGTGGAGAGCTGGAGCCTGGAAGAGGGCATCGTCAAGTCGGGATCGTTTTCGATCGACCGCGGGGTGGGCGTGCGCGCGGTGTCGGGCGAGAAGACGGCGTTTGCGTACTCCGACGACATCAGTCTCGACGCGCTGACCAAGGCTGCGACTGCGACCCGTGCCATCGGGCGGCAAGGCCAGTCCGCGGTGGCGGCGCTCGACAAGCTCGGCGGCGCGCACGTGTTGTATTCGCCCAGCGATCCCGTCGCCGCGCTGAGCGACGCCGAAAAGGTCGCGCTGCTCGAGCGGCTGGAACGGATCGCGCGCGCTCGCGATCCTCGCGTAACTCAGGTGATGGCGTCACTCGCGGGCGAATACGAAGCCATCCTCGTCGCGCGCAGCGACGGTCTCATCGCGGCCGACGTGCGACCGCTGGTTCGGCTGTCGCTGAATGTCATCGTCGAGGAGGCCGGCAAGCGAGAGCAGGGCATGGGCGGCGGAGGCGGCCGCCTCGACTACGGCTACTTCACCGAATCGATTCTCCAGCAGTACGCCAAGCAGGCCGTCGATCAGGCGCTGCTCAACCTCAGGGCGCAGGCCGCGCCCGCGGGCACGATGACCGTCGTGCTTGGACCGGGATGGCCGGGCATTTTGCTGCACGAAGCGATCGGCCACGGTCTGGAGGGAGACTTCAACCGCAAGGGAACGTCGGCGTTCTCCGGGCGCGTCGGACAGCGGGTCGCCGCCAAGGGCGTCACGGTCGTCGATGACGGCACCATCGCCCAACGTCGAGGCTCGCTCAACATCGATGACGAGGGCAATCCAACGCAGCGTACGGTGCTGATCGAAGATGGAATTCTGCAGGGCTACATGCAGGACACCATGAATGCGCGACTGATGGGCGTGTCCCCGACGGGCAATGGCAGGCGCGAATCGTTCGCGCACATGCCGATGCCGCGCATGACCAACACCATCATGCAAGCAGGCGATTGCGATCCGGCTTCGATTATCGAATCGGTCGCCGACGGGTTATACGCGGTGAACTTCGGCGGAGGTCAGGTCGACATCACCAACGGAAAATTCGTGTTCTCCGCCGCCGAGGCGTGGAAGATCGAAAACGGCAGGCTCACCTATCCGGTCAAGGGGGCGACGCTCATCGGCAACGGCCCGGACGCACTGACGCGCGTCTCGATGATCGGCAACGACCTGGCGCTCGACGCCGGTGTCGGCACTTGCGGCAAGGATGGCCAGAGCGTGCCGGTCGGGGTCGGCCAGCCGACGCTGCGCATCGACGGGCTGACCATCGGCGGCACCGCCTAGCGACGAAATTATTTGCACCCGGCGCGGGAGCTTCGCCCGATTAGTGCAATGGACCCGCAGGAGTGGCAACCGTCATCGTCGGCGCCGGCGACGCATGGTGCAAGACCATGCGCCACCCCGACGGCGTACGCAGAAAGACATTGCTTGCGATGGCGGTGCCGCGCGGCGCGGGGTTATCGCTGACGGTGACCTGCTCGATAGCGCTCTGCAGCGCCATGCCCACGGTCTCCAGCACCACGATCTCGTGCAGGCGGAACAACAGTTTCGTCTCGCCGGCGAATATCTGTTCCCAGCCGAGTCGAACCGCATCGAATCCTACCAGGCGCGGACCGCCCGGATGAACGCAAACGATCTCTTCGTCCTCGGCCCAGGCAGCCATCATCGCATCGATGTCCTTGGTTTCGAAGGCGCGATAAAACGCCGCGGCCGCATCCTGAGGCGTCGTGAAAATGGTGGGTGTGCGGACCTTGGCCATCCGATGTTCGTCAGATCAGATCAGGCAGCGATCCGGGAAGGTCGTTGTTTGCCCCGAGGCGCGCCAGATCATACACAACATTGGGCGACAGTTCGCGCATGCACTTGAAATGTCCCAGCGGGCACACGCGCTGAAAGCACGGGCTGCAGACGATGTCGATGCGGGCGACGCGGGCAAGTGGCGACAGTGGTGGAGTGTAGTCCGGGCTCGACGAGCCGAACAGCGCAACCAGCGAAACGCCGACCGCGGCGGCGGCGTGCATCAGGCCGGAATCGTTGCTGACCACCACGCTGGCGGTGGCAAGAAGATCGATCGCGGTCCCGAGGTCAGTACGCCCGCAGGCGTTGCGTATTTCCGGAACCAGCGCGGCCAGCGAATCGGCAGCCGGCTGATCGTTGGGGGAGCCGATCACCCACACGGCGTAGCCCGAGTCGATCAGACGCCGCGCCAGGGTCGCGAAATGCTCCGCCGGCCAGCGCTTGGCGGGGCCGTACTCGGCGCCGGGACAGAAGATCGCCACCGGCCGGCGTGTCGCCAGTCCCAGCGCACGGATCGCGGCGGCGGCGTTGGCGGTATTGGGCGCCAGCACCGGTGCGGAGGCCCTCGGCAGCAGCTCACCCGGATTTGCGGCCAAGGCAACGAAGCGATCGACCAGTCGGGGGTAAGCTTTGCGATCGAGCCTGCGAACGTCGGTCAGCAACATCCCGCGCGCTTCGCCGACATAGCCAGTGCGCCGCGGAATTCGGGCGAGCCACGGAATCAGCGCTGATTTGAATGAATTCGGCAGGATGAACGCGCGTGTATATGCATTTTGCCGCAGTGACGCCGCCAGCGCCCGGCGCTTGCCGAAGCCGAGCTCCCGATGCCCGACCGGATTCTCGATGACCTTGCGAATCCCCCGCATACGCTGGTAGATCGGCGCGCACCAGGACGGAGCGAGCACGTCGACGATCGGCACCTCGAGTGGCTGGCGCAGCATCGCGACCAAAGGTTCGGACAGGATTGTATCGCCGACCCACGACGGCGCGACGATCAGAATGCGTTCGGACATCGAGCTGGTCGTTAATGCGCGCACCGACCGCGCTGTTGCGGGCGAGACGCGCGTGCCTTCAGTGGCCCCGCCGAGCCGGGCCGCCGCGCAGTCGGTAGCGCGTGCCGCAATACGGGCACATCGCTTCGCCCGTCGCATCGACATCGAGAAACACGCGAGGATGGCTTGACCACAGCGGCATCGCCGGGTTCGGGCAATAGAGAGGTATGTCGGCCGGCGTCACGTCGACGACGGAGGCCACGGTACCGGCAGTATCGGCCATGATTTGCCCGGTGCGCCCGCTCTAGACCGGCGTGAGCCAGGATTTGTATTTCGGATTGCTGCCGTTGACGGCATCGAAGAACAGCGATTGCAGCTTCTTGGTGATGGGCCCGCATTGGCCGTTGCCGATCGGCCGGTTGTCGAGCTCGCGAATCGGCGTCACCTCGGCCGCGGTGCCGGTAAAGAATGCCTCGTCGGCGATATACACGTCATCGCGCGTCATGCGCTTCGCCTGCACTTCGATCCCGAGATCGTTGGCGAGAGTAATCACCGAATCGCGGGTGATGCCGACCAGTGCGGAGGTGAGCTCCGGCTCGTAGAGCTTGCCGTTCTTGACCACGAAAAGATTTTCGCCGGAGCCTTCGGCGACGAAGCCGTCGACGTCGAGCAGCAAGGCTTCGTCGTAGCCGTCCATGGTCGCCTCCTGATTGGCGAGGATGGAATTGGCATACGTGCCGGCAAATTTTGCCCGCGCCATGGTGACGTTGACATGGTGCCTGGCGAACGACGAGGTCTTGACCCGAATGCCTTTTTCGAGCGCCTCTGCGCCGAGGTACGCGCCCCACGGCCAGGCCGCGATCGCCACATGGACCCTGGCTCCCTTCGGCGAGACGCCCATCTTTTCCGACCCGTAGAAAGCGATCGGCCGCAGATAGCACGACTCGAGCTTGTTGGCGCGCACGACTTCGCGTTGTGCCGCCATCAATTGCTCTTTTTCGTACGGAATCTGCATCAGGTAGATGCGGCCCGAATTGAACAATCGCTGCGTATGTTCCGCCAGACGAAAAATGGCCGTTCCTTCGCCGGTCTTGTACGCGCGCACGCCCTCGAACACCGCGAGACCGTAGTGCAGCGAATGCGTCAGCACGTGCGTCGTCGCATCGCGCCACGGCACCAGCTTGCCGTCGTACCAGATAAAACCGTCGCGGTCGGCCATCGACATCGCAAAACCTCGTGCATCCGGGGAAAGGAGCATTTTATCCGATTTCCGCCTGCCCCTCGGCCCACGCGCTGCCGAAGACCGCGTGCCACAGCTCCGCAACCGCTTCGCGCCGCGGCGTTTGCGCATCGGCCTCGACGCGGGCTTCGCGAGCGCCTTGAAGACGGACCTGGTGCTGCAGCCGGCGATATTCGCGATAGGCCGCAGCGGCGCCCAGCGCGACGCTCGAAGGCACCAGGCCGAGTTGCGCGCACATGCCGAGGAGGGCGATGTTGCCCACATTTCTGGTCAGCTCGCGTTCAGCGTGCGCATGCGCGAGGACCAGAAACTGGACGGTGAATTCGATATCCACCATGCCGCCTCGGTCGTGCTTGAGATCGAACAGCGTGCTGCGATTTGGATGCGCGGCGTACATGCGCTGGCGCATGGTCATCACGTCGGTTCGCAGCTTGGTCAACTCGCGCGGCAGGCGCAAAATGGCGACGCGCTCGACCTCGAAGGCGGCGCCGATGGCCGCGTCGCCGGCGACGAAGCGCGCACGGGTCAACGCCTGGTGCTCCCAGGTCCATGCGTGCCCGCGCTGGTAGCTCCGAAAAGCCGTCACGCTCGAAACCAGCAAGCCGCTTGCCCCGTCGGGACGCAAGCGAAGATCGGTGTCGTACAAGCGCCCGGCCCCGGTGATGCTTGTCACCGCCGTGTTGAGACGCTGCGCGAGCCGCGCATAGCGCTGCGGCGCGGCTTCATCGAGGTCGTCGTACAGGAACACGAGATCGAGGTCGGAGGCGTAGCCGAGCTCTTTGCCGCCGAGCTTGCCGTAACCGATGATGGCAAACTTCGGCGGCGGCGCATCCCTGCCTTGCAGCTGCGCCCAACATTGCTTGAGGGTGGCGTCGAGCACGATGTCGGCGAGCGCGGAAAGGTGGTCGGCCAACCGCTCGATCGATAGCCTGCCGTCCAGGTCCTGGGCCAATAAGCGAAACGTCTGCGCCTGCTGAAAGTGCCGCAACGCGTCGATCTGTCGTTCCGGGTCGTCGCCGTGGGCCGCGAGCTGCATCGCCAGCTCGGAACGCCAATCTTGCCAATCGGGCTCGGTGAGTAGCGCGCCGCTGTCCAGGAGCTCGTCGAGCAAAATCGGATGCCGCGTCAGGTACTCCGCGGCCCACGCGCTGGCGCTGAGCAGGTGCGCGAGGCGCGGAAGCACCGGCGGGTGCTCGACCAGAAGCGCGAGATAGGCGCTGCGGCCGCTGATGGTCTCAAGTAGCACGAGCAGTCGGATGAACACTTCCTGCGGCTGCCCGCTCTGCGCCGCCACGCGTAAGAGCTGCGGCAGAAGCGCGTCGAAACGCTGCCGCGAAGCGGGAGGCAGTTGCATATATCGCGTGCTGTTGCGGACTCGGGCAAGCTGAGCGAGCAGCGCGGGTGGATCCGCGAAGCCGGCGTCCTCGAGCAGCGCGCCATGCAATGCGCCGTCGACAGGGTCCGTGCACAGAGCCGCGAACGCATCCTCTACTTCATCGTCGGCATCGCCAAAAAGAGCGTCGAAATGACGGTCGACCGCGTCACGATGCCGGCCAAGCGCGGCGGCAAAGGTCTTCGCGTCGGCGAAAGCGCACGCCCGCGCCAACGCAGATCTCGATTCGGCATCCGCCGGCAATTCGTGCGTCTGGGCATCGTCGCGATACTGCAGCCGGTGCTCGACGTCGCGCAGGAAGACGTAGGCCTCGCCCAGCTCGGCTACCGCGCCCGGCGGCAGCAGTCCGCGCGCCGCCAGTGCCGCCAGCGCCGGTAGCGTCCCGCGCGAGCGCAGCGCGGGTTCGCGCCCGCCGCGTACCAGTTGCAACGCCTGGACGATGAATTCGATCTCGCGAATGCCACCGGGACCGAGCTTGATGTTGGACGCGTAATCTTTGCGCCGGCCCTGGCCGCGGATCTGGCGATGAACGTCGCGCAAGCCGCCGTAAGCGTCGTAATCGAGATATTTTCGAAACACGAACGGCTCAATCAGCGCCTCGAGCGCGTCGCCTTGCTCCCCGCTCAGCGGTCGCGCCTTCAGCCAGGCATAGCGCTCCCAGGTCCGCCCCTGCGCGATCAGATAGGTTTCCAGCGCGACGAACGACGAGCAAAGCGGGCCCGCATCGCCGTAGGGTCGCAGGCGCATGTCGACCCTGAATACGGATCCCTCCGCGGTCGCTTCGCCGAGCGCGGCGATGACCCTGCGGCCGAGGCGTTCGAAAAATTCCTGATTGGCGAGCGGTTTGGCTCCGTCGGTCGTTCCCGCCTCGGGATAGACGAACACGAGGTCGATGTCCGA
>DAIQRF010000036.1:9363-9883 GCA_036786505.1 Casimicrobiaceae bacterium
TGCCAACGACGATGAGACTTTAAGCGGCGCCGATCTCGGCGCCGATCGGATGGCCGTGCGTTTCTGCCAGCCACCGGTGATGTGCCGCAACCGTCACCGAAATCGCAACCTCGGCCAAGCGGGTCATTGCGGTGCAGACTTCGAGCAGGTCGGCGCGACCGGTCAGATCGCGCAACAGCGTGCCAAGGAACACTCGCTGCCGCAGCTTGCGCAGCAAGAGGGCCAGCGTCGCCGAATCGGATGCTCGTTGCAGGGCCGCTTCGTCGTCCGCGCTGACGCCGAACGGCGAGCCCAGGGCTGCGGTGACGGCGGCGAAAAGCTCGGGCTGTGCGGCGCCAAGGCGACTCGCGTAGTGGCTGAACTCGCGCGCCTCGGCGAGGTCCATCGAAGATCCCAATGCGGCGACCGTCCCTTTCCGTACGGGGTGTAGCCGGTTATTATGCCCTCCGTGCGCGCACCGTCGAAATTTCTCGCCGCGTATCCCTCTTGGTTGCAATCGACTGCACGCGCGATCCGCGTG
>DAIQRF010000036.1:9893-11436 GCA_036786505.1 Casimicrobiaceae bacterium
GGCTGGAACCCGCGCGTCGAGCTCAAAGGCGTGCGCATTCGCGAGCGCGGCGCGGGTGCGCCGGCGATGACGCTGCCTGCCATGCGCCTGACCGTCGCCTGGACGTCGGTCATCTTTCTCGACCTGCGGTTCAAGGAACTGACTATCGATCAGCCGCAGTTGTCGGTTCGCCGCGATACGGCGGGCAGATTGCACGTCGCCGGTCTGACCATCGATCCGGCCGAGCGCAACGATGACCAGCGCCTTGCCAACTGGCTGTTGCGCCAGAATCGCATCGTCGTTCACGACGCGGCGATCGTTTGGCGCGACGAGCTGCGGAGCGCCGCGCCGCTGGCGCTCGACCACGTCGAGTTTCGTCTGGAAAACGGCTTCGGCCATCACCGCTTTGGCCTGACCGGCGTTCCGCCCGCAGCGCTTGCATCGCCGCTCGATCTGCGCGGAGACTTCACCGGCGTGTCACTCGCGGACTGGAGCGGAGCCAGCGGCCGGTTCTATGTACGTCTCGACTACGCGGATGTCGCGGCGTGGCGCTCGTGGCTGCCGCTTCCTGTCCCGATCAAGAGCGGCACCGGCGCGGTGCGACTCTGGTTTCAGTCCGGGCACGGCCAAGCGCGTGAGCTGGTCGCCGATCTCGTTCTGACCGACGTTCAGGCGCGACTCGGCGACGATCTGCCGGAACTCGCGCTTGATCGCCTCGAGGGACGCGTGGGTTGGCGCGTCGACGGCAAGCAACGCGAATTCTTCACTCGGCAGCTTGCGTTCGCTGGCCGCGACGGCCTGCGCCTGGATCCGACCGATCTCAAACTTACCTTGCGCGGCGCCGCTGAGACGATGAACGACGGGAGCGTCGAGTTCGATCATCTGGAGCTCACTCCTTTGCGACGCGTCGCCGCGGCGTTGCCATTGCCCGCGCAACTGCGCGACGAGCTGGCGCGGCTCGCGCCGCGCGGCACCGTAGAGCAAGGTAGGCTGGAATGGAACGGTGAGGCGACGGCGCCGCAATCGTTTACCGTGACTGCGCGGCTCATCGAGGTGGGCTTCGCGGCGCAGGATTGGCATCCCGGAGTCAGCGGACTCTCGGGAAGCCTCGAAGGAACGCATCTCGGCGGCACGCTCAAGCTGCAGAGTCGCGCGCTGACGCTGGAACTACCGCGCGTTTTCTCGGAGCCGCTGGCTTTCGATCACCTGCAGGGGCAGCTTCATTGGCGCCGCCAGCACGAGGGCACGACGGTCGCGGTGGACAAGCTCATCTTCGACAACGCCGACGTCTCGGGCAGCGCCAGCGGCGAATACGGGACCTCGGCCGAAGGGCCCGGCACGATCAATGTCACCGCCCAGCTCACCCGCCTCGACGCCGGGCAGGCGTATCGCTACGTTCCGCTCGCAAGCGCACCGGCGGTTCGCGAGCGGCTGCGTACGCTGCTGGTCGCCGGCAGCGCTTCCGACGCGCGGGTCAAGCTGGTTGGCAACCTCGCCGATTTTCCGTTCGCCGACGGCAAGACCGGGCAATTTCAAGTGTCGGTCAAAGGCCAGGGCGTTACCC
>DAIQRF010000037.1:0-11407 GCA_036786505.1 Casimicrobiaceae bacterium
CAACAAGCTAGCTGCGTCGCCGCGACAAAGGCCGCATTGCAAGCCCTGCGATCATTAGCGTCAGCAGGATCAGCGCCCACTCGCTCAGCGTGGGAACGCTAGTGTCCTTGGGTGGACCGCCGGTATCGGGGCGTCGGGCGAAGTCGAACGACACGTCTTCGATCAAGCCGGTACTCGCAGGAATTGAACTGATAAAAGCGCCGGTCGTGCCGCTATATGTCGAAATCAAGGATCCGGATGCGACGATGAAGTTTGTGCCGTCAAACGCGATGCCTCTCGAACCGCCGCCGTTATCCGTAATGAAGGCCGGTGTGAGGACGGCGCCGTTTAGGTCGTAGATGTCGTATATTCCCGGACTTAAATTGTCGCCTCGGTTCGATATCAGTTTGCCATTGAAGAACTCGAGCCCATCGCAGGAACTCGAGCAGCTCGCCAAGCTGATGGTCTTTAGCAGTGCTCCGGCAGGCGAAGCAAGATACGCGTTCTTTGTGCCTGAGTAGTCGGCGATCCAGAAGTTGGTGCCATCGTACGAAATTGCCGAGAGCCCAGTCGCACCAGCGATCGAGAATGCGATTCCCAGATCAGCCCCGGTTGTCGCGTCGAGCTTGAAGATGTTGTTGCTGCCTGCAACAGTGTAATAGACGATGTTGGCCACGACCACGATCCCGCGCCCGTTACCCTTGCCCGGAGTAAAGCTTTTCAGCACAGTTCCGGTGACGGAATCAATCGCCTCGATGCGATTGGTGCCGGCTTCGTTTTTCCAGATTGTCGACGCGGCAACGCTTCCGCTGAAAATAAACGCGGCAATTGTAGTAACAAAGCCGTACAGGAACCGCCTTTTCATTGATTTCTCCCGTTCGCTAGGCCGGATGGCTTCGACTAAAATTGTAGCGTAATTCCCAGTCCAATCGTTCGTGTGACTGCGGGCCGGATTTAGGAGGTTTTCTCGACATCCACGGTCGCCAAGGGATTAGTTTTATTGTGCTGGACAACAAGCACTGAAAGCAGGAATTGCGGGTTCTGCCTCTTCTATGTATGCTTTTTTACGCAGGCTCAGCCGACTTTCTGTCCAGTACAGTATTCCACTTAAAAGGTAGCGTGTGTTGCAGCCAAGCAACACGGGCTCACCTGGATAGCGGTGCCATCCGTCATCTGGCGATCAAGGCGAGATCACATCCACCCTTCGCCAGGCCGCCCCGGCAGGCGTTCGAGGGTGATGTTCCAAGAAAGTGTTATCCGCGGCCGCTGGCCGTGATAGGGATTGACGCTGTGCAGGTAGTCGCTGGAAAAAATAAGCATCGTGCCTGGCGTCATGATAGGCATGACGTGTCGCGTGACGCGGCCCGGCTCGTCGGGACAACAGGCGTCGATGCGCGGGTCGGCAAAACAAAGTCTCGCAGCAAGCTTGTCGTCAGGATCTTCATCGCCCGTGTCGAGCATGTAAACAATGCTGACGTCCGATCGCAGGTGGCTGTGCGGCATGCAGTGATCGCCGTCGCGGTAGATGCTTCCCCACGTGTCGTCGGTGAACACAGGACGGCGCGACAGCGTACGGTGTGCAAGCATCAACGCGCGGCCGTGTATCAGCTGCGCTGAAGGCGAGCGCCATTCCGGAACCTTGCGAACCTTGATGCCGCAGCCGCCGCGGAAGATCGCGACGCGCAGTTGAGGATCCTGCTCCGCGCTCAGCGCCGCGTCGACCAGCGATGGATGGTAGATTCCCCAGTCCTTAAACGTGGTGATCGCCATGAGCGGCGCCGACATCGGCTCTGCGCTCTGGCCGTCCGGCCAGACCGGCAGATCGGTGTCGCCGATGCGAATGCTTGACGGAAGTGCCACCTGGTCTCCCGCCGTGTTGGTTTCTGCAACGTCGCCGATAGCCATTTGCAAAGCTTCGTTCAATGGGCACCCCGAGGCTTTCGCTGGGGCGAAAGCAATTGTGATACTCCTTCCCCGGTTCGACAAGCCTGTCCTGAGCGCAGTCGGAGTGCTCGCCGCGAACCGGCGACATCGCGTTAGAGCCCAAGCTACGCAGCGAGTTGGGGATTCAAGCGTTCCTGCTTGCTGTGCAGCTTATTGAGCGCGTTGATGTAAGCCTTGGCCGACGCGACCAGGATATCGGTATCGGCGCCCAGCCCGTTGACGATGCGGCCGTCGCGCTCCAGGCGCACGGTCACTTCGCCTTGCGCGTCGGTGCCGGTGGTGATCGCATTGACCGAGTACAGCAGCATCTTCGCGCCGGAGTGCGTCAACTGCTCGATCGCCTTGAAGGTCGCATCGATCGGTCCGTCGCCGCGTGTTTGCGCGGTGAGCTCCGTTTCGCCGGCGGCCATGGTGATCTTCGCGTGCGGAACCTCTCCCGTTTCGGAGACGACTTTCAACGCTATCAGCTTGTAATGTTCGCGCTCCGGCGTCACCTGCTCGTCGGAAACCAGTGCGTGCAGATCTTCATCGAAGATTTCTCTCTTTTTGTCGGCGAGCTCCTTGAACCGCGCGAACGCATGATTGACCGATTCCTCGGTGCCGAGCTCGATGCCCAGCTCGGTCAGGCGATTCTTGAATGCATTGCGGCCGGAGAGCTTGCCCAGCACGAGCTTGTTCGCTCCCCAGCCCACGTCTTCGGCGCGCATGATTTCGTAGGTTTCGCGGTGCTTGAGCACGCCGTCCTGATGGATGCCGGATTCGTGCGCAAAGGCGTTGGCGCCGACAATGGCCTTGTTCGGCTGCACCGGGAAGCCGGTGATGCTCGAGACGAGCTTGGACGCCGCGACGATCTGCGTCGTATCGATGCGGGTCGTGCACGGAAACACGTCCTTGCGCGTCTTGACCGCCATCACGATTTCTTCCAGCGACGCGTTGCCGGCGCGTTCGCCCAGGCCGTTGATCGTGCATTCGACCTGACGCGCGCCGTTCATCACCGCGGCGACCGAGTTGGCCACGGCCATGCCCAGATCGTTGTGACAATGCACCGACCATACCGCCTTGTCCGAATTCGGGACACGTTCGCGGAGGTTCTTGATGAGCTCGCCGAATTGCCACGGCATGGTGTAGCCGACCGTGTCGGGAATGTTGATCGTCGTAGCACCCGCGGCGATCGATGCCTCGACCAGCCTGCACAGAAAGTCGGGCTCCGAGCGGCCCGCGTCTTCGGGCGAGAACTCGATGTTGTCGGTGTATTCCCGCGCCCAGGCGATCGACTTCACCGCCTGCGCGAGCACCTGCTCGGGCGTCATCCGCAGCTTCATCTTCATGTGGATCGGCGAGCTCGCAAGAAACATGTGCAGGCGGCCCGACTTGGCGCCCTTGAGCGCATCGCCCGCGCGGCGAACATCGTTCTCGTTGGCGCGGGCAAGCGCGCACACGGTGCTGTTCTTGATCGCCTTGGCGATGGCGTTGACCGCCGCGAAATCACCGTTCGATGACGCGGGAAAGCCCGCTTCGATCACGTCGACTTTCAGTCGCTCGAGCTGCTTGGCGATCCGCATCTTCTCTTCGGCGGTCATCGACGCGCCCGGGCTCTGCTCGCCATCGCGCAACGTCGTGTCGAATATGATCAAGTGGTCTGACATGGGTCTACTCCTGCACGATGCAAATCGTAGAATGCTTGCCCCGCCGGCGCTTGGCGGGCGAAAGACAGCGACTGCAAGAAAGGGGTATGAGTTATCTGCGCGCGGGGCGCAGCAGTAGCAGCAGATCGCCAGGAATGGCGATCCAAGAAAGTCGCGAAAGGAGGTCGCGGAGGCTGCTCATGGATTCACTATAGCGGGATTTGCGGCGGCGCGCAACGCATCGGCGCACAGGGCGGCAGCGAGCGGCGACGCCCCAGCCGGGTGGCATAATCGTGACCCATGCCGCCGACTGCCTCCGTGCCGCCCGCCGCAATCACCACCGAATCCATGCGACGCTCTCGCACTTTCATAATCCTGTTTGTGGCAGCGCTGCTGCTGCACGGTGCCATCCTGCTATGGTCGCTCGTCGGCGTCTTTGACGCGCAGCCTCGAACAAACGGCGTAAGCGACACCGCTATCGTTGTCCTGCTGTGCCTGATTTCATTCTGGACGATGCTCACTCTGTGGCCGGCCCACACCCGTCCCATCGCCGCGGTCAGCGGCTCGCTTGTCGCGAGTGCGCTATTGACGCCGGGTATTGTGGTCGTGGTGGGGCTCATGCTGCTCAACGCGAACCTGGTCGGCGCGCGCCTGCTTGACTGGGCGCGTCGGAATGACAACACGTCCGTCGCGTGTCCAGCGAGCCTCACCACGCTGATCGGCCTTTGCGCCTGGATGGGTCTGATGTCGGTCACGGCCTCAATGAAGTTTCACTATGCACCGGTGTATGTCGTGGCTCTGCTCGTTCCCCTCGCAGTCTGGCGGCGTCAGGCCCTTTCGGTGCTGAACGCGCTGAGACAGGCGCTTATTCGACCTGCGGCGGTCACGTGCGGCACCGAGCGGGCATGGATCAGCTTGTTGCTTACCGTTCTCGTGCTGCATTTGTTCATCGTTGCCAAGCCGGAGGTTGGCTACGATGCGAACGCGATGCATCTTCAGTTTGCACGGCTTTTCGCGGAATATCATCGCTGGCCGTTCGACGTGACGCGATACGCCTGGGCAGTGATGCCGCTCGGCGCCGATTATGCATTTGGCGCCGCGTATATGCTTGGCGGTGAATACGCCGCACGACTGCTTAATTTTTGCTTTGGCGGCCTGTCGTGCCTGATCGCGTACCAGCTCATTTGCAGATACGCACGCCGCGAGATCGCGCTCGTCAGCGTATGTCTCTTTGCCTCGACGCCTCTCGCGTTTCTCGAAACCGGTACGCTTTTCGTCGAAAACCTATTGGTCGCATTTCTTCTGGGCACGCTTCTGCTGGCACTCGACTACGCGGGTACGCGATCGGCGGCGATGCTTGCGGCGCTTGCAATGCTCTGCGCGGGCGCAGTGCAAACGAAGCTGATCGGGTTGATCTGGGTCGCGCCGCTCATGCTCTATGTCGGGTATCTCGCGTGGCGGGGGCAAGGCCCTAGCGCGTGGACGACGAATCGCAGGGCTCTGTTCCTCATTCTGATAGCGACAATGGTAGCCGCATGGCCTTATGCCAACGCGTGGATGCGCACCGGTAACCCTATATTTCCGTTCTTCAACGATGTCTTTCGGTCGCCCTATTTCGACTCGGGGCGTTTGTTCACCAATCCACTCTACGTCGTGCCGCTTCGTCCTTGGAGCATCTACGAGATCTTTCTCGCCAGCGGTCGCTTTATCGAGGGACGTGACGGCGCGGCCGGCTTTCATTGGTTGTTGCTGCTGCCCGTGATTTTTCTGGCGTTCCTGCGTGGACGGCCTCTTGCGCAGTGGCTGTGTCTTGCCCTCGCCACGCTTTTCTTTGTCGCCGTGTTCTCGCAGCAGGCCTATTTACGCTACCTGCTGCCGGTGCTGCTACTGATCACGGTCCTCGGAGGATGGGCGTTGAGCGATCTTCCGTGGACACGCGCCACGCGCCTGGCGCTGTTGCTGTTGGGTGGAATGCTTTGCCTGCTCAATCTGCAATTCATGCCTGCCGGGAGCTGGACCAATGCGAAGCTCTGCCTCTCTTGTTCGCTGGAAGCCCAAGCTCGGGCGGACTATGTCGCCACCTACCTCCCCGATCGGGCGGTTGCCGAGTATCTGAATGCCGCCCTTCCCAAGGCGCGAATAGGCTTCTTCACGCTCAACGCGCCGGGCGCCAGTGGCTATACCGGCTATTCGCGTGCCGCAAATTGGCACGATGTCGAGGTCTATAGAGCCCTGCTGGCAGCGAATTCCGCGGAAGATGTGCTGGCCCTCGTCCGGCGCTACCGGCTGACGCACGCAGTGTTCGTGGAACCTTCGGCCGATGTCGGCGATTCGCCCATTCCCGCGATCGGAGCTTTCCGCGACAAGTACACGTTACCGATCTGGAGCTATCGAGGCATGGTGGTGACTGCGATCAAGCCGGAGGCCTGAAGGCAGGTCGACGGGCGGCGCAAGTCATTGCTCAAGATGGCCGAGGCGTGTTGGCTGGTTTGTAAATCTGGAGCGCCATATCCGACGGAAACCAACCCAACAACGGACTCGCAACCACAATACCGAGCCAGCGGACCAGCGCACCGCGCAATGAAGAGCGTCGGTCGAGTCGCAGTCTTTGCCAAAGCCCCCGGCGATCGAGCGAGTCGAGCGTCCCGCGATATATCTCGGCGAATCCTTCGCGGCCTGCGAGCCGTGTCAGCGCACCAGGATGAAAATAACTGAGGTGAGGCGAAGGGAAGCCTTTCTGCCACATGCGCTCATGCGGGCCGGAAATGCCCAGCCGGTCGAGAAGCGTCGCGATTCGAAACAACGCTCCGCCGCTGTTCGGCAGATTGAGCACTAGCAGACCGCCCGGCTGAAGTCGTTGCCGGCAGGCAACCAGCGCCGCGCGAGGATCGGGCAGATGCTCGAAGACGTCGTTGAACACGATGACGTCATAGCGAGCTCCTGGCGTCAGCGCGCCCGCAAAAAAACCAATCGCTACATCGTGGCCTTTGCTCGAAGCCAGAGCGCCGATCGGCGCATCCGGCTCAATGCCGTGGACTTCATAGCCCCTCTTTGCTGCCGCGTCGAGAAACCAGCCATGCGCGCAGCCTACTTCGAGCAGGGATCGCCGGGACGGGTCTGTCATCGCGTCGACCCGATCGAGGATCCGCTCGAAATTTTTCTTTCGCAGGCTGACAAGCGCAATCTCCCGTTGTTCCTCGTCGATGACGTCGGCAACCTGCCCATCGCCGATATGCGGACTCAGGTTCGAGGCAAGGAACCCGCACACGGGGCAAGCGAAACACCATTCGTGGCGCAACGGACGCATGTGGGTATCGCAAACGGAACATGAAATGGCCGGAGACATGGTGCTCATCGAATCAAGCGTCACTGCATAAACACGAGCGGGATCGCCACCACTGAAAGCCTTCGGATCTGCCGGCGCCGGGCGGCAATCGATCAATCGCCGTCGACGAGAAACAGAGCGCCGCTTCGCTGCAAGGGTTCGCGTGGAACATTCTGAACGTCGAAGTTGAGCGCGCCCAACAGGAGCTGGATCCCCACCATCACCGGCAGCGCCGCCAGCATGACGGCTCCGGACGTCGTCGGCACACCGCTCATCGACGAATAAATCCAACGCGCTGCACCGTAAGTCGCTCCGCTACCGGCCATAAGCAGCCCGAGGCAAAGCTGCAGGGTGCCGGCGTTGAAATCGCGCAGAAAGTAGGCATAAAAGATGCGCTTGAGCGCGGCTCGCAAATACTTGAAGGGAAACGCCGCGGCGACGCGACCGATGCGAAGATTGCTCGTTTCCCCTTGATAACGCGCGGGCATGGGCACATCGCGAACGACCGCGCGGATCGTATACAGTCGAAACAGCATGTCCGACTCGAAGAAATACCCGCGATCGAGTTTTTCCAGAGGCAGTGCGGCGAGCGCCGTGCGATGAATCGCGCTGTAGCCGTTGGTGGGATCCATGATGTCCCAATATCCGCTTGCCATCTTGTTTACGAAAGACACCATGGCATTGCCGAGCAGACGCGCTTTTGGCATGGCGCGCAGGTACGCAAGGTCATAGAAGCGATTGCCCTTGGTGTAATCAGCATCGCCGGTCACGATCGGCCGGATGAATCGTGGAATGAGCGCGGGGTCCATCTGCCCGTCGCCGTCGATCTTGACTACCACATCAGCGCCGTCGGCAAGCGCAGCCCTGTAGCCGGTAATCATGGCACCGCCCACGCCTTGATTTTCGGCGTGCGTAAGAAGCTTCACCCGGCCATCGGTGCATTCCTGCCGAATCAATGTGGCGGTTTGTTCAGGGCAGGCGTCATCGACGACGAAAATGACGGAGACATCGGGACCGATGCCACGGATGACGTCCAGGATGTACCGCCGAACGCGGTAGCAGGGAATGACGACCGCCACGCGCGCTGCTCCGCCGCTCATCCTCAGCGGACCGCGATGATCACGCCGAGCATGATGATCCCGCCGCCGACGAGGGTATTCCACGACCATGGCTCGCCGAGCAGGAAGTGTGCCCCGACGGGCACCAGCACGAACACCAGCGCGTAAATTGGGAAGGCGGCGGTCAGAGGAACGGCGTGCAGGATGAACACCCAGAGTATCGTCGTCAGCGCAAAAAGGAACAGCGCCAGCACCATGGCCGGCGATAAAAAACCGCACACTGTCGCCCACGACCAGCCCTCGATGCGCCATTGCGCGGCCGCGACTTTGAACAGCATCTGCCCCGCGGCGATCATCAACACGCACAGCAATGTCAAAAGCAGCCAGCGGGTCGACATGGGTGAGTTAGCTCGGCTTGCGGTTGACGCGTGGCAAATTTGGACGGGCTTGATTGGCGGCAGGTCAGCCGCGGCGCCGCTTCAGCGCCAGCCACGCCGACCAAAGATAGCCGGAAATCGCGTACACCACGAAGCCGGCAAAAGGCACCACCGAAGGCTGGTAGCTGACCAGCACGATGAACAAGACGATCAGGATCACGACCGCGAACGGAACGCTCCGACGAAGGTTGATCGTTTTGAAGCTGTAGTACTTGAGATTGCTGACCATCGTAAGGCCCGCGAACAAAGTGACCGCCCAGGCAGCCCAACGCACGGTTTCGGGGTCGATGGCGTAATCGTCGATGATCCAGACGAAACCGGCGACCAACGCCGCCGCGGAAGGGCTCGGCAATCCCTGGAAATATCGTTTGTCGGCAACTTCGAGCATGGTGTTGAAGCGCGCGAGCCGCAGTGCTGCGCCGGCGACGTAAATGAACGCCGCGATCCAGCCCAGCTTGCCCATGCTGCGCAGCGCCCATTCGTAGACGACGAGCGCCGGCGCCGCGCCAAACGAAACCATGTCCGAAAGACTGTCGTACTCCGCGCCGAACGCACTCTGCGTCTTGGTAAGGCGCGCCACGCGGCCGTCGAGACCGTCGAGCACCATGGCGACGAAGATCGCGACAGCGGATTGATCGAAGCGCCCGTTCATTGCCTGCACGATCGCGTAAAAACCGGCGAACAGCGCCGCGGTCGTGAACAGATTCGGCAGCAGGTAAATGCCACGCCGTCGAATCCGGTTCTTCGCCAGCGCGCGCTCCTGCTTGAAATCGACCATGCGAGTGTACTGAGTCAGAGGTTCCGAAGATAAAGGAGCGGATGAAAATGGTCGTCAGGCAAGGCGCGAGGCCGAAAGCGTACCCTTTGGTACGGTGAGGCCGAGTAACGTGGCATGACGGCCATTTTCAGCGCGAACTATCGAGCGAATTTCTGACTCAGTACACTAGCCTAGCAGGGCGGGCACAGCAATACAATGTCGCACAGCAGACCGCTATGCGATTTCGGCAATGATCGTCGACGTGGCTTTCGCCATGTCGCCCACCGCGACTTTTGGCGTGGCGGTTTGCGGCAGGTAGATATCAACGCGCGAGCCAAACCGGATAAAGCCGTAGCGTTGCCCGCGCGCGAGCGTGTCGCCCGGCGCGACGTAGCAAAGGATGCGCCGGGCGATGAGTCCCGCAATCTGAACGCACGTCACGTCGACCCCGCTCGCGGTCGCGATATGAAGTGCATTGCGCTCGTTCTCTAGCGAAGACTTGGCCAGCGCCGCGTTGAGAAAGCTGCCGGCGTGATACCACTTGTTGCGCACGATGCCGTCGACCGGGCTGCGGTTGGAGTGCACGTTGAAGACGTTCATGAACACACTGATCTTCAGCGCATCTCGGTCGAGATAAGGGTCGCGCGCCTTTTCAACCACCACGACGCGTCCGTCCGCGGGCGACAGCACCGCGTTAGGCTGCGACGGAACCACCCGCGGTGGATCGCGGAAGAACTGCACGATGAACACCACGACGAGCCATACCGGCAGCGCCGCCAGCCACCAACCGGCGAGCGACAGCGCCAAGGCCACTGCCGTCGATATCGCGACAAACAGCCAGCCTTCGCGGGCAATGATGGGATGCGGATATTGGTTATTCATTGTGACCGGCTAGAACCCACGCCCTACTTCGCCGCGTCGTCCATGCGCTTGTTCAAGTCCTGCGCCTGCTGCTGGACCGCACGCTCCAGTCCGCGGGCGCGTTCCATGGCGGCGGAGGGCGTCGGCGTTACGCCGCTTGCGTCCAATGGCGCCGGGCTTGCGCCACCCGGGCCGCGCGGCCCGCGCTCAGCGGCCGACTTGGTTCCGGGCTCCGCACCCGACAGAAGCCCGTACGTCTTCAGCACTTTCTGCGCGAGGACCGCGACGATGACCAGCGCGAGCAGCAAGCCGATGAGCCCGAGCCAGCCGCGCTGGCGATGCAAGGTACGCATATTCCCTCCAGGAAACAGCTGGCGATGCGCAAAAAAGTCAGCGTGCATAGTGCTGCGATCGGCCGAAGCGATCAGTTCCGCGTCTGATCGACGAGCTTGTTCTTTTTTATCCACGGCATCATGTCGCGGAGCTTGGCGCCAACCTGCTCGATCGGGTGTTCGGTCGTCATGCGTCTCTTCGACAACAGCGTCGGCGCGCCGGCGCGGCTCTCGAGGATGAAGTCCTTCGCGTATTCGCCGCTCTGAATCCGATCCAGCGCCTCGCGCATGGCGCGCTTGGTGTCGCCGGTGATGATCTTCGGGCCGGTCACATACTCCCCGTACTCGGCATTGTTCGAGATCGAATAATTCATGTTGCCAATGCCGCCCTCGTACATCAGGTCGACGATCAGCTTGAGCTCGTGCAGGCATTCGAAGTAGGCCATCTCCGGCGCGTAGCCCGCCTCGACCAGCGTCTCGAATCCAGCCTTGACCAGCTCGACACAGCCGCCGCACAACACGGCCTGCTCGCCGAACAGGTCGGTTTCGGTTTCTTCCTTGAACGACGTTTCGATCACGCCGGCGCGCGCGCCGCCTATCGCCGCGGCGTACGACAGCGCAAGATCGCGCGCCTTGCGACTTGCATCCTGATGGATCGCGATCAGCATCGGCGTCCCTCCGCCCTGCACGTACGTCGAACGCACGGTGTGGCCCGGCGCCTTGGGCGCGATCATCACTACGTCGATGTCGGCGCGCGGTTGCACCTGACCGTAATGAATGTTGAAGCCGTGCGCGAACGCGAGCGTCGCGCCCTTGCGAATGTTGGGCTCGACCTCATCGCGGTACACCGCAGCGATATGTTCGTCGGGCATCAGCATCATCACAAAGTCGGCGCCTTTGACGGCTTCGGTGACTTCAACGACCTTGAGGCCGGCTTTTTTCGCCTTGTCCCACGATGCGCCGCCCTTGCGCAGGCCAACGGTGACCTTGATGCCGGAATCGTTAAGGTTCTGCGCATGCGCGTGACCCTGCGAGCCGTAGCCGACGATGGTCACCTTCTTACCCTTGATGAGCGACAGATCGGCGTCC
>DAIQRF010000038.1:0-314 GCA_036786505.1 Casimicrobiaceae bacterium
GCGCCAGATGCTCGCGGCAGACGATAACGGGCGCGGCGCAGAACCGGTTTTGCGTAAAGACGCCCGATGCAAGACTGCCGGGTGAGAGCTTGACTAGCAGGACGTCATTACGCGTCCAACGCTTGATGCCGGCCGCGGCGGTGCCGAGCGTGATGCCGCGCACCGGGAGCAAGTGCTCTGGCGTCGGCGGAGTGTAGTTGACCGGCATCGGTTCGGCGAGAAGTGAAGACCTGCGCGAAGACCTGCGCGAATTCTACCGCAGACTCATGATCATCGACACCGCCGCGACGCTGAATGAGAAGCGAGGCGGCGCG
>DAIQRF010000038.1:324-1327 GCA_036786505.1 Casimicrobiaceae bacterium
CCTTTAGAGCGCCGCCGGCGCTGAACGAAACGTGAGGCACCACGACGCGCCAGTACGGCGTGGACAAGCAAATCACGAAGCCTGCGCGACCTGCCGCAGGCTGCGAGATCACCCGAGGCGGCCGTGGCAGTGCTTGTACTTCTTCCCCGATCCGCACGGACACATGTCGTTGCGGCCAACCTTCTGTCCGGCGCGCGTGAACGGCGGCGGCGCCGTCGCCGGCGGCGGATCGTCCGGCGCCGCGGCCAGCGCCTGTTCATAGTCGGCGTGCTGGTAGCGCACGTTCGACACGGGGAGCGGCTCCTCGACCGCCTGGACATCTTGTTCGGAGCGAACCTGCACCGTAAGCACGATCTTGACGACGTCCTGCTTGATGCGGTCGAGCATGTCGGAGAACAGCTCGAACGCTTCCCGCTTGTATTCCTGTTTCGGGTTCTTTTGCGCGTAGCCGCGCAGATGTATGCCCTGACGGAGGTGATCGAGCGCGGCGAGGTGCTCACGCCAGTGTTGATCGACCGTTTGCAGCATCAGGTTGCGTTCGAACTTGTGGAACATCTCGGGGCCGACCAGCTCCAGCTTGCCCTCGTATTGTTTTTTCGCGACTTCGCGCACGCGGTCGCGCACGTTCTCATCCGACAGCTCGGGCTCGGCCTTGAGCCACTCGTCGACGGGCACCTCGAGCTGGTAATCGGCGGCGAGCGTCGACACCAGTCCGGGAAGGTCCCACTGCTCCTCGACCGACTCGGGCGGAATCGACAGACGCACCGTGTCTTCGACCTGGCCCTCGATCATGTTGCGAATGGTTTCCGACACGTCGTCGGTCTCCAGGAGTTCGTTGCGCTGCTGATAGATCACGCGACGCTGATCGTTGGCGACGTCATCGTATTCCAGCAGTTGCTTGCGAATGTCGAAGTTGCGGGACTCGACCCGATTCTGAGCCTTGGCGATCGAACGGTTGACGATGGCATGCTCGATCGGCTCGCCCTCGGGCATTTTCAGGCGC
>DAIQRF010000038.1:1337-11128 GCA_036786505.1 Casimicrobiaceae bacterium
GTCCTGCAGCGAGAGGTAGAACCGGCTCTCGCCGGGGTCGCCCTGGCGTCCGGAACGGCCACGCAGCTGGTTGTCGATGCGCCGCGACTCATGGCGCTCGGTGCCGACGATATGCAGGCCGCCGGCGGCGATGACCTGATCGTGCAGGACCTGCCACTCGCTGCGCATCTTGCCGATGCGCAGATCCCGCTCGGTCTGCGGCACCGTTTCGTCTTCCCGAAGCAGCAGGATCTGCGGCTCGACCGCGCCGCCCAACACGATATCGGTGCCGCGGCCGGCCATGTTGGTCGCGATCGTGACCATTTTCGGCCGGCCGGCCTGGACGACGATCTCCGCCTCGCGGGCGTGCTGCTTGGCGTTGAGCACCTGATGAGGAAGCTTCTCCTTGTCGAGGATTTTCGAGAGCAACTCGGAATTCTCGATCGATGTCGTGCCGACCAGCACCGGCTGGCCGCGACTGAAGCAATCCTTGATATCGGTGACGATCGCGTCGGCTTTTTCCTGGAAGGTCCGGAAAACGAGGTCGTTCTCGTCTTTTCGGATCATCGGCAGATTGGTCGGGATCACCATCGTTTCCAGATGGTAGATCTGCTGAAACTCGAAGGCTTCAGTGTCTGCCGTACCGGTCATGCCGGCGAGCTTGGTGTACATCCGGAAGTAATTCTGAAAGGTGATCGAGGCCAGCGTCTGGTTCTCGCGCTGGATGGCCACCCCTTCCTTGGCTTCGACGGCCTGATGCAGCCCGTCGGACCAGCGGCGCCCGGACATGAGTCGCCCGGTGAACTCGTCGACGATGATGACTTCGCCGTCCTGTACCACGTAGTGCTGGTCGCGATGAAAAAGCGCATGCGCGCGCAGCGCCGCATACAGATGGTGCATCAGCGAAATGTTGTGGGCCTCATATAGGCTGCTGCCGGGCGGCAGCAGCGCGGCCTGGTAGAGAATTCCTTCGGCGTGCTCGTGGCCTTCCTCCGACAACAAGACCTGATGGGCTTTCTCATCGACCCAATAGTCTCCCGTTCCCTGCTCTTCCGCCTGCCGAGTGAGCTTGGGCGCGAGCTCGTTCAACCGGTAATAGAGATCGACGTTGTCGTCGGCCTGGCCGGAGATGATCAACGGCGTGCGCGCTTCGTCGATCAGGATGGAGTCGACTTCGTCGACGATGGCGTAGACGAGACCGCGCTGCACTTTTTCCGACGCATGGAAGACCATGTTGTCGCGAAGGTAGTCGAAGCCGAATTCGTTGTTGGTGCCGTAGGTGATGTCCGCCGCGTATGCCGCTTGCTTGAGGTCGTGGCTCATCTGCGACAGGTTGACGCCGACGGTCAGTCCGAGGAAACGGTAGATCCGGCCCATCCAGTCGGCATCGCGCTGGGCAAGGTAATCATTAACGGTGACGATGTGAACACCGCGGCCGGTCAACGCATTCAGGTAGGCGGGCAGTGTCGCGACCAGCGTCTTGCCCTCGCCGGTGCGCATTTCGGCGATCTTGCCGTAGTGCAGGCCCATGCCGCCGATGAGCTGCATGTCGAAATGGCGCATCTGCAAGCTGCGCTTGCCGGCTTCGCGCACCACCGCGAACGCCTCGGGCATGACCGCGTCGAGCGTTTCGCCCTTCGCCACGCGCTCCTTCAGCATCGGTGTCTTCGCCCTCAGCTCTTCGTCCGACAGCGCGGCAAACGCGGGCTCGAACGCGTTGATCTGTTCGACGACCTGCGCGTATTGCTTCAGAAGCCGCTCGTTGCGGCTACCGAAGATCTTGGTAAGAATGTTGGGGATCATAAAGTCGGTATCTCAAGCCGCCGGGCAAAAAAACAAGGGGTGAGGACCACCTCACCCCTACTTGTCTATCGGCTGCCCAGGGCCGAACACGTGCTGGCGCAGACGACCCGGAGCCGCGCTAGCCCGTGGGTTGCAGGAAACGCGCCGGATTCTGCGGGACACCGTTCAAACGCACCTCGAAGTGCAGATGCGGGCCGGTCGATCGGCCGGTCGATCCTACTGTCGCTACGCGCTGGCCGCGAATAACGAGGTCGCCCTCCTTGACCAGCAGCGTCGAGCAATGCGCGTAGCGGCTGACCAGCCCATTGCCGTGATCAATCTCGAGCATTTTACCATAGGCGGGATGGACGTCCGCGAAGATGACCTTGCCGCTCGCGGCGGCGTCGATCGTGGTTCCGACCTCGGCCGGAAAGTCGATCCCCTCGTGAAAACTCTTCTGTCCATTGAACGGATCGATGCGCCAGCCGAAGTTGGACGAAAACCAGCCATCTTCGATCGGCGCAAGCGTCGGCAGAAATTTCTTGTTTGCCGAGTCGGTCACCACCAGTGCCTCGAGAACGCCGAGTTGATCGGAACGTTCGTCGACCTGGCGCGACAACCGGCGCAGCATGGCAGTGAATTCATCGACCGTGAAATCGCGATGCAGTGTGGGCGCCGGGCCGCCGCGGCCGGGGGTCGACCCCGGCTCCAGCGCCGGCAAATCCTGCGGCTTCAATCCAACAAGCCTTGCAAGCCGCTCGCCAAGGCCGTCGAGCCGCAGCATCTGTGCCTGCAGGCCACCGAGCTTCATCGCCATCGCGCTCAAGTGGCCCTGCACGGCCTCCTCGGTCCTCTGCGCTTCCTGCCGCTGATCGGCGAGCATGATGGCCTGCAACAGCGGATGATTGATCGACGCCGCGTAGCGCAGCGTCACATAGTTGAACATGAGCGTAAACGACAAGAACAGCAGCAAGATGGCGAAGCTTCCGGCCGACCAGTGTCGCCAGTCGAGGGTAAGAGTGCGCGCGCGAGCGGTGGCGCCCGAGACGAAGATTATGTTCAAATCACACTTCTCCCGTGGTGTTCGACCCCGGACCCCGGTTGCGGAACGCTTGCGGAAACCGTCCCATGCGCCGACTCCATCAGATCCTCAAAGGCGAATCCACACTCGACGATCTGTTGCAGCGCCACCGGCGTGAAGCCGCGCTGCAGGATCGCGTCCATCGGGCCCTGCCTCCGGCGCTGGCGAAACACGTCGCCGTCATCGACGCGAGGTCGGCGGAGCTCGAACTGGGTGCCGCAAGCGGCGCGGCCGCGGCGCTGCTGCGCCAGCGCGCTCCGGAACTGCGGACCGCGCTCGCGCGTGAGGGATGGGAATTTACTGGAATACGGGTTCGCGTGCAAGCCCGCCTGGCACGCGAAGCTGTATCAAAGTCGCCTAAAAAACAATTAGATAACGCGTCCGCGGCCACGTTGCTGACGCTTGCCGCGGCGCTCGGCGAGTCGCCGCTCTCGCGGGCGCTGCGACGGCTCGCCAGCATGCGAGCGCACACCGACTCAAGCAGCCGCAACGAGCCGCTCGAAGGCGTAGACGATCAGAATCCCAAGCAATAGAAAGATGGTGTACTTGACGACCTGCGCGATAAACCGCAAATAGCGCCGGTCACGTTTGAAGACATAGAACGCGAACGCACCGGCGATGGTCGCCAGCGCCAGAAACAGCAGCAATCGAACGAGAACCAGCGAGGACCTCTCTACCGCGGGCCGGGGTTGACACCCCCGAGCGTCAGGCTCCCTGCACCTGCCACGACTGGAATGCGCTCGGCACGTCCGCGGGCGCATCAAAGGTGACCAGCTCCCAGGCGTCCGGTCGTGACAGCAAGGCGCGCGACAAGGCGTTGTTCAGCCCGTGACCGGATTTGTAGGCGGAATATTTGCCGATCAACGGGTGTCCCAGCAGATACAGATCGCCGATCGCATCGAGCACCTTGTGCTTGGCGAATTCGTTGTCGTAGCGCAAGCCCTCGCTGTTCAGAATGCGCGTTTCGTCGAGCACGATCGCATTCTGCAGGTTGCCGCCCAGGATAAGCCCCGCGGCGCGCAACGCCTCCACGTCCTGCATGAAGCCGAAGGTTCGCGCGCGGCTCACTTCCTTGATATACGAATGCTCGGCAAAATCGATCGCAACGTGGCGGTTCTCCGATCCGAACACCGGATGCGGGAAATCGATGGTGAAATCGAGCATGAAGCCGTGATGCGGCTCGAAGCGCGCCCACTTGTCGTCTTGCCGCGCTTCGACGGTCGACTTGATTCGCAAATAGCGTTTCGGTGCGGACTGCTCAACGATGCCGGCCGACTGCAGCAGAAATACAAACGGCCCGGCGCTTCCATCCATGATCGGGATTTCGGGACCGGCAACGTCGGCGTGCAGATTGTCGATACCCAATCCGGCAAGCGCCGACATCAGGTGTTCCACTGTCGAGATTCGCGCTCCGTCCTTTTCCAGTGACGACGACAGGCGCGTGTCACCGACATTGCGGGCGTCGGCGATTATCGTTACCGGCTTGGCCAGATCGGTGCGCTGGAAAACAATGCCGGTATTGGGCGGCGCCGGGCGCAGCATCAACTCGACACGCACGCCGGTATGCAAACCGACGCCGGTCGACTTGATCTTGTTCTTGAGCGTTCGCTGTCTGAGCATCGTAGATAAGCCCCCGGCGCGATCGGGCAAAGCTGTCCGAAAGCGCGACGGTTCAAGGGTTTACATCATGTTACCACATGCGATTATCGGACCGCGATCGACCGCACGTAGCGAATGCACATAGATACATGCGCAAGCCATCCGCCGCGTGCTCGCCAGGCCCATTCAGTCCGCCTGCTTGCGCAGGAATGCCGGGATATCGGCAGGGTCGAACGCCAATGCTCCGCTTGCCGGCGTCGCCGCACGACCGCGCCGCACCACCGCCGGGGTCTTGTCCAGACTGTCATAGTCAATGGTTCCCACGTGCATACCGATCCCGTCGGTGCCGGTGCGCTCGATCACCTGCTCGACAACTTCGAGTCTCGGCTGCCGCACCTTGGCCGCGGCTCCGCCCAAGCCGGTAGCGATCATGGTCACGCGCAATTCGTCGCCGATCGAATCGTCGATGACCGTGCCGACGATGACCAGGGCTTCGTCCGCCGTAAATTCCTTGATCGTCTCCATCACCTGATGGTATTCCTTCATCTTCAGGCCCGACGACGCGGTGATATTGACCAGCACGCCGCGCGCTCCGGAAAGATTGATCTCTTCCAGGAGAGGGCTGGCGACCGCGCGCTCGGCCGCAAGCCGAGCTCTGTCCGCGCCCGCCGCCGTCGCCGAGCCCATCATCGCCATGCCCACTTCCGACATCACCGTGCGCACGTCGGCAAAGTCGACGTTGACCAGTCCCGGGTTGTTGATGACCTCGGCGATGCCGGAAACGGCGCTGCGCAAAACGTCGTTGGCCGCGGCGTAGGCGTCCAACACCGAGACATCCTCTCCCAGCACCTGCATCAGCTTGTCGTTGGGAATGATGATCAGCGAATCGACGCTTTTTTTCAGCTCTTCGATGCCCGCGTCGGCCACCCTCTGCCGCCTGCCCTCGAACCGGAACGGCCGGGTCACGACCGCGACGGTCAGAATGCCACGGTCCTTCGCCACCTGCGCGACGATGGGCGCGGCCCCGGTTCCCGTGCCCCCGCCCATGCCGGCGGTGATGAACAGCATATCGGCGCCCTCGATCATCTCCGCGATGCGGTCCTTGTCTTCCATGGCCGCGTCGCGCCCGATCTCCGGACGTGCTCCGGCACCGAGTCCACGCGTGAGGCTGCTGCCGAGCTGCAACTGCACGCGCGCGGTCGAGCGCTTGAGCGCTTGCGCGTCGGTATTCGCGGCGATGAATTCCACGCCTTGCAGCCCTTTTCCGATCATGTGCTCGACGGCGTTACCGCCGCATCCGCCGACGCCGATCACTTTGATAACCGCTTCCTGCGGGTTCTGGTCGATGATTTCGAACATGGTGTGCTCCTTCTCCTGTCTGATTGCTAAAATGAACTCCAACGTTCTGCGCGAGCCGGCCGGCTTGTTGGGTGCTCGCCATGCACGACGTCAGCCTCGAGCGAAGACGCCTTGCACCCGCCGACCCCGCGCAATCTCAAAAATTCGCCTTGAACCATTGCCTCATCCGTTCGCCGACATTGCCCAAGCCTTTGCCCTGTGCGCGCGCCAGTTCCGCGCGCAGGAATTGTTCTCGTCCGTCGAGCAGCAAGCCGACGGCAGTGGCATAACGCGGGCTGCGCACGACGTCGGCCAGCCCGCCGACATACGCCGGAACGCCGATCCGTACGGGGAGGTGAAACACTTCCTCGCCCAGCTCGACCATCCCTTGCAGCAGTGCCGAACCGCCAGTGAGGACGATGCCTGACGAGAGCAGCTCCTCGAGGCCGCTGCGGCGCAATTCCGCCTGCGCCAGCGTGTACAGCTCTTCGATCCGCGGCTCGATCACCTCCGCCAGCATCTGTCGCGACAGCTTGCGCGGACCTCGTTCGCCGACGCCCGGCACTTCGATCACATCGTTGGGATCGGCGAGCTGCCGCAACGCGCAGCCGTGGCGGAGCTTCAGCTCCTCCGCTTCCTTGGTCGGCGTGCGCAAGGTCATCGCGATGTCGTTGGTCACCTGATCGCCGGCGATGGGAATCACCGCCGTGTGACGGATCGCGCCGCCGGTGAAGACCGCGAGATCGGTCGTCCCGCCGCCGATGTCCATGACGCAGACGCCGAGATCCTTCTCGTCTTCGTTCAGCACCGCGAGCGCCGACGCCAGCGGTTGCAGCATCACGTCCTTGACCACCAGCCCGCAGCGTCGCACGCATTTGGTGATGTTCTCGACCGCGGAAACCGCTCCGGTGACGATGTGCACTTTCACCTCGAGCCGGACGCCGCTCATCCCCAACGGCTCGCGGACGTCTTCCTGCCCGTCGACGATGAATTCCTGCGGCAGGATGTGCAGCACCTGCTGATCGTTGGGAATCGCGATCGCCTTTGCGGTCTCGACGACGCGGTCGATGTCGGCCTGCGTGACTTCCTTTTCCTTGATCGCCACCATGCCGCTGGAATTGAGGCTTCTGATGTGGCTTCCCGCGATACCGGTAAAGACTTCGGTGATCGCGCAATCGGCCATCAGCTCGGCCTCTTCCAGAACGCGCTGGATCGACGCCATGGTCGCCTCGATGTTGACCACGACGCCTTTTTTCAGGCCGCGAGAGGGCTGCGTCCCCAGGCCAATGATGTTCAGCTTCTTCTCGGGCGTGATCTCGGCGACGATGGCAACGATCTTCGACGTGCCGATGTCGAGTCCGACGATCAGGTTCTTCGCGTCTTTCACCATGTCTGTCTGTCCCGGGGGATCACGCTAGGCCGCCTTCTTCACGGCGCGTTCCTTGAATCCCGGAACGCGCGCCGCGAAACCGTTGCGATATCGCAGATCGGCGTACTCGACGCGAGTGCCGGCACGGGCGAGCGCGCCGACGGTCCTCGCGTAATAGCCGACGAACCGGCTCAGCCGTTCCCCAGGCTCGCTGCGCCCGAGCGCGATCGTCAACGCCGGCGCCGCGGCGGTCTTGAGCTCCCAGCCGCCGCGCGCGGACAGCCGCATCTCGCCGATGGTCAGCCCGGCGCGCTCGAGGGCAGCGCCGAATTCCACGAAGCGCGCGCTCATCTCCGCGGCGGCGCCCTCGGGTCCGGTGAACTGCGGCAGCTCGCCGTCGTAATCCGCGATAAACACTTCGCCCTCTTTGTTGACGAGGGCGTTGTCGTTCCAGCGCGCAAGCGGCGTGTGCTCGGTGACAAATACCTCCAGCCGATTCGGCCATTGCCGCCGGAGAGCCACGCCTCGCACCCAAGGCACGCGTTGCAGCGAGTTGCGCGCGTCGGCAAGCTGCATGGTGAAAAATGTGCCCCGGAGCTCCTCGTGAACGACCGCCTCGAGAAACGCGGGATTGACCCGCGACAACGCGCCCGCGATGACGATCTGTCGCAACGCGAACGTAGGCTGGCGCACGGCCCACGCCGTCGCCCCCCAGCAAAGCAATGCGAGCGCAAGCACCGCGATGGCAAACGCCACTGCGTTCAGCTGGCGCGGGCTATCCCACATGCGCGCCTCGCAGAATTTCCAGGCACAGGTCGGGAAACTCCATCCCTTCACGGCGCGCCGCTATCGGCACCAGGCTGTGCGCGGTCATCCCGGGAGAGGTATTCACTTCAAGGAACTTCCACGCCCCGCCGCCCTCGAGAATGAGATCGAGCCGTCCCCAGCCGCGGCAGCCGACCCTGCGGAACGCCTCCAACGACTGTGTCAGGATCGCGCGCTCGACGTCGCCGTCGATGCCCGACGGGCAGAAATACTTCGTTTCGTCGGAAAAATATTTGTGGTGATAGTCATAGTTGCCTTCCGGCGCATCGATTCTGATCAGCGGCAGCGCGCGGTCGCCAAGAATCGACGCGGTCAATTCGATGCCGGCGACGAACTCCTCCACCAGCACCAGCTCGTCGTACTCGGCTGCCGTCCGGTAGGCGAGGGCCAGCTCGTCGTGATCGACGCCGGCGACGCGCGTGATGCCGATCGACGAGCCCACGCGCGCCGGCTTGACGAACAGCGGCAGCCCGAGCTTGGCCACCACCGCCCACCAATCCGTGCTTTCATCCACCACCTGGTATCGCGGCGTCGGAATGCTGCTGGCGATCCAGACCAGCTTGGTGCGCCACTTGTCCATCGCCAGCGCAGACGCCATCACTCCGCTGCCGGTGTAGGGAATTCCAAGAACTTCCAGCGCGCCCTGGACGGTGCCGTCCTCACCGAAGCGGCCATGGAGCGCGATAAAGGCCCGTTGGAAACCAGCGGGTCCGAGCTCGCACAGCGCTCGTTCGGCCGGATCGAAGGCGTGGGCGTCGACGCCCCTGCTCTTGAGCGCGGCGAGCACGGCATTGCCCGACAGAAACGAGATCTCTCTTTCCGACGACGGGCCGCCCATCAATACCGCCACCTTGCCGAACTCGCTCATGCGTTTCCCGCGTTCCGCGACAACGCCCAACGCTGATGGGCGGCTGCTTCGCCCTCCCGCGCCAGCCGCTTCGCGGCACCGAGTCGGGCTCGCCCCATCAATACCGCCACCTTTCCGAACTCGCTCATGCGACCACCCCGATGATTCGCACTTCGGGTTCCAGCATGACGCCGGTCTTTTCGGCGACCACATTGCGTACATGCGCGATCAACGCTTCGATATCGGACGCTCTCGCCGTGCCGTTGGGATTGACGATGAAGTTCGCGTGCTTCTCCGAAACCGACGCTCCGCCGATGGCATGTCCCTTAAGGCCGCAGGCTTCGATCAATCGCGCCGCGTGATCGCCTTCGGGGTTGCGGAACACCGATCCGGCATTCGGCAGGTTGAGCGGCTGGGTCGCGATGCGCTTCGCCAGCAGCTCCTTGATGCGCTCACGCGCGCGAGTCGAATCGCCGTGCGGAAACCGGAACCACGCGGCGGTGAATACCCCGTCAACGCAGCCGCCATCGGCGCGCAGGACGCTGCGGTAGGCGATGGCAAAATCCCGGGGTTCCAGGACGGCGAACGTGCCGTCGCGTTTCGCGAGTTCGATCCTCGCCACATGCCGCCAGGTCTCGCCGCCATAACAGCCGGCGTTCATCGCCAGCGCGCCGCCGACGGTACCCGGTACACCGGCAAGAAATTCGGCCTCGGCGCAATCGTGCATTGCGGCGAAACGAGCGAGCTTCGGGCTTGCAACGCCGGCTTCCGCGTAGACAAGACCGTCGGCAATGGCGAGCACTCCTCCCGGCGCATGCATCAGCACCACCGCGCCGCGGACGCCTCCGTCGCGAACCAGCAGGTTGCTGCCGAGACCGATGACGGTTAACGGGTCGTGCTCCGGCAACTGCCGCAGGAAAACTGCAAGGTCGTCGCGGTCCGCCGGAGCATAGGCGAGGTCCGCCTTGCCG
>DAIQRF010000039.1:0-9663 GCA_036786505.1 Casimicrobiaceae bacterium
CAGTTTTCGGTGCGCGCAACTATCTGGTGCTGGACCACTTGCGCCGGCTTCCGGAGAAATTGCCAGCACTTTATTTGAGGTTGACCACTTGAACGAGGCAGGTAAGTATCCCCCGCCAAATCCGGGAGCTTTAGAGGGCGACGAAGCTTCGTGTCGGAAATAGCTGTCGGCCGTTGGGCGAAATCCTGATAATGACGGAACGCTGCGCCGCTGCTAACATCTGGCGCCTATAAGACCTACATCCTTCGGAGGAGAAGCCCATGACCACCCGGCGTCGGTTCGTGCAACAACTCGGCGCGCTCGCGTCAGCGTCGGCGGCAGGCGCGCTGGTTCCCACGCCCGCGAGAGCGCAGGCGGCGAAACTCCGCATCGGCCTGATGCTTCCCTACACGGGCACCTTCACCGCGCTCGGCACGGCGATCACCAACGGCTTCAAGCTCGCGGTCAACGAAAACGACGGCAAGCTCGGCGGCCGCGATCTGGAGTTTTTCACGGTCGACGACGAGTCCGAGCCCGCCAAGGCCACCGACAACGCGAACAGGCTCGTCCAGCGCGACAAGGTGGACGTCCTGGTCGGGACGGTGCACTCCGGCGTGGTCATGGCCATGGTCAAGGTCGCACGCGATACCGGGACGCTGCTGGTGATCCCGAATGCAGGCGCCAACGCGGCCACCGGCAGCCAGTGCGCGCCGAACATCTTCCGCACGTCGTTCAGCAACTGGCAGCCGGCGCACCCGATGGGCAAGGTGATGTACGACCGCGGGCACCGCAAGGTGGTGACGCTGACCTGGAAGTATGGCGCGGGCGAAGAATCGATCGAGAGCTTCAAGGAAGCGTTCACCCAGCTCGGCGGCTCGATCGTCAAGGAAATGTACCTGCCGTTCCCGAATGTCGAGTTCCAACCGTTCCTGACCGAGATCGCCTCCCTCAAGCCGGACGCCGTATTCGTGTTCTTCGCCGGCGGTGGCGCGGTGAAATTCACCAAGGACTATGCGGCGGCCGGGCTCAAGGAAAAAATCCCGCTCTTCGGCACCGGCTTTCTCACCGACGGCACGCTCGAGGCACAGGGCGCGTCGGCGCAAGGGCTGCTGACGACCTTGCATTACGGCGACGGCATCGAGAACGCGAAAAACAAGCAGTTCCGTTACGCCTACGGCAAGGCTCACGGCGTGCAGGCGGATGTCTACGCCGTGCAGGGTTATGATGCGGCGCTGCTGCTTGCCGCGGGCCTTTCCGCGGTCAGGGGCAGCTTCGGCGACAAAAAGGCGCTCTACGGCGCGATGGGAAAGGTCAAGGTCGACAGCCCGCGAGGGGTCTGGACCATGTCCAAGGCGCACAACCCGATCCAGGACATTTATCTGCGCCGCGTCGAAGGCAACGCCAACCAGGTGATCGCCATCGCTTGGAAGGCGCTCGACGATCCCGCGCGTGGTTGCAAGATGCAAGCGTGACCGGCTGCATCAAGCTGATTCGAACCCATCCGGGCGGGGCGCATGCCCCGCTTCTTTTTTGCATCTTGCGCCCGTGCTCGTCCCCGGCATGACGAAGTCCCGCCATGGAATGGCTGATTCAAGTCCTCAATAGCGTTCAATACGGCCTGCTCCTGTTCCTGGTCGCGAGCGGACTCACGCTGATCTTCGGCATCATGGGCGTGATCAACCTCGCGCACGGGAGCTTCTACATGATCGGCGCCTACCTCGCGTTTTCGCTGACGCAATGGACCGGCAATCTGTGGACCGCTTTGCCGTTTGGCATCCTCCTGGCCGCCGTGCTGGGCCTGGTTTTGGAGTGGCTGCTGATCGGGCGTCTCTACCGCCGCGATCATCTCCACCAGGTGCTGCTCACTTTCGGCCTCATTCTGGTGTTCGAGGAGTTGCGCAGCATCATCGTCGGCGACGACGTCCACAGCATCGTCGTACCCGCGATCCTCGAGCGCTCGCTGCCGCTCACCGAAAACCTCTCCTATCCCGTGTATCGGCTGTTCATCTCTGCGGTCTGTCTCGCGCTCGCCGCGGCGATGTATTTCACGATCCAGAAGACACGGCTGGGGATGATGATCCGCGCCGGCGCCTCGAATCCCGAAATGGCGCAGTCGCTCGGAATCAACATCCGCTGGATCCACGCGCTGGTCTTTGCCGCCGGTGTCGCGCTGGCGGCGTTTGCGGGCATGATCGCCGCCCCGGTGTCGTCGGTATTTCCCGGGATGGGCAATCAGGTGCTCATCGTCTGCTTCGTCGTAGTGGTCATCGGCGGCATCGGCTCGCTCAAAGGAGCCCTCGTTGCTTCACTGCTGATCGGTTTCGCCGACACCTTCGGCAAGGTGCTCGTCCCTGAGCTCGCCGGTGTCGCGGTGTACTTGCTGATGGCCATCGTGCTGTTGTTTCGTCCGGCCGGGTTGTTCGGGCGCGCTTGAACGATGCGGCCGCGCACGCTCGCCTTGTCACTGCTCGTCGGCGTCGCCGTGCTGGCGTTTTTTCCGGCACTCGCCGAAAAATTCTACGTGCAGCTCGTGACCAAGATCATGATCCTGTCCATCTTCGCGCTGTCGCTCGATTTGCTGGTGGGCTACACGGGGCTGGTCAGCCTCGGCCACGCGGCATACTTCGGCGTCGCGGCGTACACCTTCGCGTTGACGGCACCGGCGAGCGACCCGGCCAATTTCTGGCTCACTCTGCCGCTGTCGCTTGCCGCCAGCGCTCTCACCGCGCTTGTCATCGGGGCGCTCGTGGTGCGTACGTCGGGCGTGTATTTCATCATGGTCACGCTCGCCTTCGCGCAAATGGTCTATTACTTCTTTCACGACACCCGTGTCGCGGGCGGGTCGGATGGGATGTACATCAACGCACGGCCCGCAACCGGTTTTGCGGGATTCGACCTCGCCGACGACCTGCATTTTTACTATGTGGTGCTCACCTTGCTCGCCGGCGTTTTCGTCCTGTTGGCGCTGATTCTGCGCTCGCCATTCGGCCGCGCCTTGCAAGGCATCAAGGCCAACGAGCAGCGCATGCGCGCGCTGGGCTTCGCCACGCGGCGCTACAAGCTCGCGGCATTCGTCCTTGCCGGCACGCTGGCGGGGCTTGCGGGATATCTCGCCGCCGCCAAAGAAGGCTATGTCAATCCGGAGCTCATGGCCTGGCACCAGTCCGGCGTGGTGCTCATGATGCTGATCCTGGGCGGGATGGGGACGCTTTTCGGTGCAGTGATCGGCACCTTCTCGTACGTGCTGCTTCAGGAATGGTTTTCGACCCTCACCAAGCATTGGCCGCTGCTGATGGGCGGCTTCATCATCGTCACGGTGCTGCTTTTTCCGAAAGGACTGGCCGGATTGCCGCAGACGCTCGCGACGCGCTGGCGGTCCGGAAATGGCGAGAAGGACGACGATGCTTGAACCGATTCTCGCGACCGTAAACCTGACCCGGCGCTTCGGTGGATTGACCGCTGTCGATAGCGTGGCGCTGGAGTTGGGCGCCCACAGCATTCACGCCATCATCGGACCCAACGGCGCGGGCAAATCGACGCTGGTCAACCTGTTGTCGGGCGAGCTCAGAGCTTCCGCGGGCACCGTTCGCCTGCGCGGCGAAGACATTACCAACTGGACCCCCGATCGCATTGCGCGCCATGGCGTGGCTCGCACCTTTCAGCATTCGAATCTGTTCCCCAGCTTTACCGCGTTTGAAAATTGCCGTCTGGCCGCGCAGTCGCGCGATACCGGCCTGACACGCTGTCTGAGGCCGGCGGAGTCGTACCGCGAATGGAACGACGCAGCCGATCGAGCGCTTGCGATCGTTGGGCTCGTTAAGCGCGGCTGTCTGCCGGCCAGCGCGCTTTCGCACGGCGAGCGACGCGCCCTCGAGATCGCCATGTCGCTCGCAACGTCACCTTCGATCCTGCTTCTGGACGAGCCGCTCGCGGGCATGGGCGCCGAGGAGTCCGCGCGCATTGTCGGCCTCCTCAAGCAACTGTCGGCGAGTCACGCCATCCTGCTGATCGAGCACGACATGGACGCCGTCTTCGCGCTTGCTGACTGCCTGACGGTGATGGTCAACGGCGCAGTGCTGGCCACCGGCAGCCCGGAAGCCATTCGCGCCAACCCCGATGTTCAGCGCGCCTACCTTGGCGCGGACTCGACTCTGGTGCCAGCCTGACATGCTCGACGCGCGCGGCCTGCATACTTTCTACGGCAGCAGCCACGTCCTGCACGGCGTCGATTTTTCGGTCGCCGAAGGCGAGGCCGTGGCGCTCATGGGGCGAAACGGCATGGGCAAAACGACGCTGATCCGTTCCATGCTGGGACTCGTGCGTCCGCGCTCGGGAACGGTCCATCTGGCCGGAACACCGGTGACCGGATCGGCGCCCTTTCGCATCGCACGTCTCGGCGTCGCCTATATCCCCGAGGGCCGTGGCGTTTTTCCGAACCTCTCGGTGCGCGAGAACTTGTTGATGGCGGCGCGCCATGCCCCGGGCGCTCGCGAAAGCTGGACGCTTTCCCGCGTCCTGCAAACGTTCCCGCGATTGGCGGAGCGACTCTCGCATCTGGGCACGCAGTTGTCGGGAGGCGAGCAGCAGATGTTGACCATCGGCCGCGCGCTGATGACCCATCCGCGACTGCTGATTCTGGACGAGGCGACGGAAGGTCTGGCGCCGCTGATCGCGCGCGAAATCTGGCAGACGATACGTGCGCTGCGCGATTCGGGCATGGGCATCGTGATCGTCGACAAGAACTTTGCCGCGCTGTCCCAGCTTGCGCACCGCTGTGTCATCCTGGTGAAGGGACGCAAGGTATTCGACGCATCGCCAGCGGCGCTCGCCGCCCAGCCGGGATTGCGCGCGCAATACCTGGGCGTCTAGCGGTCTTTGCCCAGGGGCCTGTTTGTCCTTGACCCAAATCGTGGACATCGCCGGCCAAGAACTGGAGTACGTGCGCATCGGCGCCGATCGTCCAGGGCCGACGCTGATATTTCTGCACGAAGGCCTCGGCTCGGTGGCGCTGTGGAGGGATTTTCCGCAGTGCGTCGCCGACGCCACCGCGCGACCGGCGCTGATTTACTCGCGTGCCGGTTATGGACGTTCGACAGCACTCGCGGCGGCTCGCACTCCGCGCTACATGCACGACGAGGCGCTGGTGACGCTTCCCGCGCTCCTCGACGTGTTCGGTATCGTCGATCCGATTCTGATCGGACACAGCGACGGCGCGTCGATTGCGCTGGTCCACGCCGGCGCAAAAATCCGCCCGGTACGCGCGCTGGTCGCGATGGCGCCTCACCTATTCGTCGAAGACCTGTCGATTGCCAGTATCGCGCAGGCAAGACATGACTACGAAAGCACGGACCTGCGCGCCAGGCTCGGCCGCTATCACGCCGACGTCGATTCGGCGTTTCGCGGCTGGAACGACATCTGGCTCTCGCCTGCGTTTCGCGACTGGAACATCGAACCCTACCTACCGGGCATCGACTGTCCGCTGCTGCTGATTCAGGGTCGCGACGATCAATACGGAACACTCGCGCAGCTCGATGCGATCGAGCGTCAGGTCGCAGGCCGCGTCGACAGAGTGGAGCTGGCCGAATGCGGGCACTCGCCGCATCGCGATCAGCCGCAGGCGACGCTGGCGGCGATTGCCGGTTTCGTCTCGACGTTTGACTAGCCTGTTAACCCGCGCTTGCCTTTTTCAGCGCCAGCGCGCGTTCGTAGACACGGTTTTTCGCCATACCGGTGGCGGCGACCGCGATCCTGACCGATTGCGCCAGCGGCAGCTCCGCGAGCAGCGACGAGAGCAGTACGTCGTGGCTGTCGATCGCCGCCGGCGGCGACGGCGCCGCCGGCTCGACGATCAGCACGAACTCGCCGCGCTTTCGATTCGTATCGGCCGCAAGCCATCCCGCGGCGTCGCCCAGAGCGCAGCGATGGATCGTCTCGAAACGCTTGGTGAGTTCACGCGCGATGACCAACGGTCGCTTAGGCCCAAGCGAGGCGGCGAGAGCATCGAGCGTGGCCGCAATCCGATGCGGCGCCTCGTAGAACACCAGCGCGCAGTCGAGGGTGCGCAAGCGCTCGATCTCCTTTGCCCTCGCGCTTGCGGTCGCCGGAAGAAAGCCGCAGAACAACCATTGCCGCGCCGCGAGCCCGGACGCCGACATTGCGGCGATCACCGCGCTCGCCCCCGGCACCGGCACGACCGCATAGCCGGCATCGATCACCGCACGCACCAGCGCCGCACCGGGGTCGCTTATTGCCGGCGTTCCCGCGTCGGTCACCAGCGCGACGCGCTTACCGGCGGCGAGCCAGGCGATGACCTCCTCCGCGCGCTGCCGCTCATTGTGTGCGTGCAAGGACGCAAGACGCGCCGTGATGCCATAGTGCGACGTCAGCGTCGCGGTGATTCGCGTATCCTCCGCGGCAATGATGTCGGCCTGTCCCAGGACGTCGAGCGCGCGCAAGGTAATGTCGCGCAGGTTACCGATCGGCGTGGCGACCACATATAATGTTCGCGCCAGCACCGGCGACGGCTCTCCTCTGGTCATTACGATGTTCCCCTTTTCGATGGCGCAAGCGTTGGGCTTGAGATGCGCGCGCTCTGCCGCGCCGATTGCATTGTTGCTGGCCGTCGTCGCTTGCACCACCACGCCATTGTCCGGTGGCAGGCCCGGTGGGGCAACCGCACGGCCTGCGGGGTCCTCTGCACCCCCTGCACCCTCTGCACCTTCAACGTCGCCAGCATCGACCACACCCACGCCGGTTCTTCCTGCGCCGCCCCTCGTCGCGCCGCCGGCGCTGCCATCGGGCGCGGTTACTCGCCCCCTGCCACCGACGATGACTGCACCGCGGGTCACGAACGATGCGATCGCGCTGTTGCTGCCGCTGGAGTCGGCGGCGTACGGTCCGGCGGCCGAAGCCGTCAAGGCAGGCTTCCTCGCCGCCGCTAATCGCGCCGGCATCACGTCCCGAGTCCGCGTGATCGGCCACGGCGACGACGGCGTCTTGCCGGCCCTCGCGGCGGCGGCGGATGCAGGCGTCGCCTTGGTCGTCGGCCCGCTGACGCGCGACGACCTCAAGACCGTGTTCGCCATGGCGCCTTCCCGTCCGCGCATGCTCGCGCTCAACCAGACCGACGACGGCTCGCCGCTGCCCGACAATGTCTACGCGCTGACGCTTTCGGTCGAGAATGACGCCGCCCAGATCGCGCGTGTCGCGCGTGCGGACGGCGTGCGTTCAGTCGCCGTCGTGGTGAGCAGCGGCGCGCTGCAGCGCCGATTTGCCGCGGCGTTCGCCGCCGAATGGCAAAACGCAGGGCAAGCGCCTCCGAGCCAGTATCGTTTCGACCCCAACCCGGAATTGCTGGGACAGCTACGACGCGAGCTCGCAGCGCGCCCTCCCGACGCGGTATTGCTGGCGATCGACAGCGGCGACAGCGCGCTGGCGAAGGCGTTTCTGCCGCAGGGACGGGTCTATGCGGTGAGTCAAATCACCGACGACTTGCCGCCACAGATGTTGAGAGATCTCGAGGGCGTGCGCTACATCGAGATCCCGTGGCTGGCGGAGCCCGAAAGCCTGGCCTCGGCCGGGCCACCGCGGACGCGTTACGACAGCCCTTTGCTGGAGCGGCTGTATGCCCTCGGCTTGGACGCCCTGGCGCTGGCGCAGATGTTCGCCGAGCCGGTGCCTCCGGATCGTGTGGAGCTGGACGGCGCGACCGGCCATCTTTCGCTGACGCCCTCCCGCACCTTTGCGCGCCAGGGCAGGCTGATGGTGATCCACGACGGACAGGCGATGCCCGACCCGGCAGGCCGATGAGCTCGGCGTGAACGCGGGCGCCGCGGCCGAAACCCTTGCCGCCGAATTCCTGCAGGCGCGTGGGCTCGCCGTCGTCAAGCGCAACTATCGCTGCCGCGGCGGCGAGATCGATCTCATCGCGCGTGACGGTGCCACGCTGGTGTTCGTCGAAGTACGCTTGCGCAGCAGCAGCGCCTTCGGCGGAGCTCGCGCCAGCATCACCGCTGCCAAGCGCCGTCGGCTCAAGTTCGCCGCCGGCCTTTTTCTGTCCGGTCTTAGGCGCGAGCCGCCGTGCCGCTTCGATGCCATATTGCTCGACCGGCTGGACATGGCCCGGATCGAATGGCTCGTCGATGTCGATATGGGCTAACCGGCTCGAAGCCCGCTTGGTCCGCGAGCGGCCGAGCTCTCCTCAAGCCATTGGACCGCGGCGAGGCGGCCTGGCGACGATTGTTGCTACAATCAAATTTTATGAGCCTGGCTCGCTTCGATGGACATTGCATCGCGTATCAGGGCGCATTTCGCCGAAAGCGCCGAGCTCAAGCTCGCGGCAGCAGAGGCCATGGCGCCGCAAATCGTCCGCGCCGCGGCGCTGATGACCGACTGCCTGCTTGCCGACGGCAAGCTGCTGGCCTGCGGCAATGGCGGCTCGGCATCGGACGCGCAGCATTTTTCGGCGGAGATGGTCGGCCGCTTCGAGCGCGAACGCCCCGAGCTGCCGGCGATCTCGCTCACCACCGACACGTCGATCCTGACCGCGATCGCCAACGACTACGATTTCGGCCAGGTGTTCGCCAAGCAGGTTCGCGCCCTGGGCCGCGCGGGCGACGTATTGCTTGCCATTTCCACCTCGGGCAATTCCGGCAATGTCGCCGCGGCCATCGCCGCCGCGCACGAGCGCGAGATGCGGGTGGTTGCGCTGACCGGCAAAGGCGGCGGCCGCATGGGTGAACTCCTGTCGCCGGCCGATGTCCATCTGTGCGTACCGCATTCCAGCACGGCGCGAATTCAGGAGGTCCATATCCTGACCATTCATTGCCTGTGCGATGCCATCGACGCCAGTTTGCTCGGAGACGAATCATGATACTCGGCACGACACCGCGCCTGACGCCGGCAATCTCAATCTTCACGGCAGCGGCGCTTCTCGCCGGCGCGCTTACGCTGAGCGGCTGCATTCCGCTGGTGATCACGGGCGTTGCCGCCACCGCGGCGATCGCCACTGATCGCCGTAGTGCCGGCGCGCAGATCGATGACGAACTGATCGAAGACAAGACGGCGGCACAGGTTCTCGAGCGCTTCAAAGGCCGTGATGTTCACGTCAATGTCACCAGCTATAACGGCAATGTTCTGCTGACGGGTGAGGTCCCCTTCGCCGGCGCCAAGACCGAGATCGGCGAGATCGCGCGCAGGATGCCGAAGGCGCGCAGCGTGCAGAACGATCTGCTGATCGGCGCCGCCACCGGCCTCGGCTCGCGCAGCAATGACACGCTGATTACGTCCAAGGTCAAAGCCAGGTTCGTCGAAGCCAACAGGTTTCAGATCAACCACGTCAAGGTCGTGACCGAGCGCGCCGTTGTCTATCTGCTCGGGGTCGTGCGCCCCGAAGAAGGGACCGCCGCGGCGGAAATCGCCCGCACGACCAGCGGCGTCCAGCGCGTCGTCAAGGTGTTCGAGTACATCCGTTGACGAGCTTTGCGGGGCCCGCGTTCGCCGCCAAGCTGGCCACGCGGGACGTACTGGCCGCGCGCGTTGCGGCGCTCGATCGTCCCCTGGTGTTCACCAATGGCGTGTTCGACATTCTGCATCGGGGACACGTCACCTACCTTGACCACGCGCGCCGTCTCGGCGCGTCGCTGGTGGTCGAGACCTTCCGGGCGAGCCACGAGGTCGCGGCGT
>DAIQRF010000039.1:9673-10971 GCA_036786505.1 Casimicrobiaceae bacterium
GCGAATGTCGTGTTGTTGCTGCTCGATGCGCAGCAGGATATTTCCGAACAGGATGCGCATATCGCCGGTTTCATTTTGGAATCGGGCCGGGCGCTGGTGGTCGGCGTCAACACCGACGCGTCGGCTCGCACGCTGAACAAGGGAATCCACCGACCGCTCAACCCGCTCGAGGAGCGAATGGCGGTTCTCGCGGCGCTCGAATCGGTGACCCTGGTCGTACCTTTCGAGGAAGAAACGCCGCTACAGCTCGTTCTGCAGTGCCATCCCGACGTGATCGTCAAAGGCGGAGACTACGACGTCGGGACGACGGTGGGCGCTGCCGAAGTGCTTGGCTGGGGCGGGCGCTTCGAAGCCGTCCCGCTCCTCGCCGGTCGGTCGACCAGCGCGTTGCTGGAAAAGATCCGTCGCTAATCCTGTACGTCAGTCTCGCTCTCGCCCGCCCGCAGACATGCCTCAACTTTGCCCGCTCCGGTGAACGTGCGGCGCGAAGGAGTGGCCTGCGGCTTTGCTATACTTGCGGGTCTGATAGCCCGCCGTCATGTTCCAAACTGTCGATGCCGCGCAATTGAAGGTGCTCCTCGAAGGCGACGACCGGCCGCGGGTGGTTGATGTCCGCACCGCAGGCGAGTTTGCGCGCGGGACGATTGCCGGCGCGCAGCATGTAGAGCTGGGTACGCTGCCTAGGCAAACCGACGCTCTTGATCCCCTTGCGCCGGTGGTTCTGGTCTGTCAGTCCGGCGCCCGCTCGGCGCAAGGGTGCGCCTGGTTGGCGCAGCGTGGGTTTGAGCGCGTCTACAACCTTGGCGGCGGCATCGCCGGCTGGGCGCGTATGGGATTACCGCTTGCGAGTTAGGGTCTCGGAATGGTAGCGATTGTTCATTTTGATCGGGAAGTCGATGCGCGGGGGCTGAACTGCCCCTTGCCGATCCTGCGCGCCAAGAAAACGCTCAGCGACATGAGCAGCGGCCAAGTGTTGCGCATCCTCGCGACCGACTCGGCGGCGGTCCGCGATTTTCAGGCGTTCGCGAAGCAGACCGGAAATCAATTATTGCAGCACGGCGAGCAGGATGGGGCGTTCTTTTTCCTGCTCAAGCGCAAGTAACGCTAAAACAACAAGGCGCGTTGAGTTTGCGCGCACGTCTCATCGGCGAAATGCAGGATCAGCTATGACCCAGAGCGGTACGAAAGCAAGTATCGCCGACGACGCAACGAGCATCCTCGAACTCACGTCCGATAATTTCGGGAAGTCAATCGACGATCATCCCTTCGCGATCGTCGACTTCTGGGCGCCGTGGTGC
>DAIQRF010000040.1:0-10935 GCA_036786505.1 Casimicrobiaceae bacterium
GTGCAGGACCTGAAGGATTTCTCGCGCAGCGGCGTCGACGAAGCATGGGAGATGGCGGATCTGCACGCGGTGCTCGAAAGCACACTCAACATCGTGCGTAACGAGGTCAAATACAAGGCCCACATCGAGATTCGCTTCGGAGAGTTGCCGAAGGTCGAATGCCTGCCGTCGCGCTTGAGCCAGGTGTTCATCAACTTGCTCGTCAACGCGGCACAGTCGATTGATGCCGAGGGCAAGATTACGCTTTCAACGGGCATCGAAGGCCGCGAGGTTTGGATCCGCATCGAAGACACCGGATGCGGCATACGTGAGGAACACCTCAATCGGCTCTTTGAGCCCTTCTTCACCACCAAGCCCGTCGGACAGGGGACCGGGCTCGGGCTATCGGTGTCCTACTCGATCGTGCGCAAACACGGCGGGCAGATCGACGTCGCAAGCGAGGTCGGACGCGGCACCCAATTTACCGTGCGGCTGCCGATTCGTCATACTCCTGCCGAAGCGTTGACGATCGTGGCCGCCGAAACCGTCGCCGACGTTCCAGCATGCCCCGTGCCGAGATCCGTTCGCGCGGCGTATTAGCGCAACACCACAAAAAACCTGTCAGGTCCGCTGCAGATCGCGCCGCGCGTGGCGAAATAGCGCGCAAAAGGGCCACGCCCCCTCTCCTGCGCTGACCTATTCGCCGCACATCTCCACGATCGGGCGTCTGGCGCGTGCCGCTTCGAGGGTGGAGAGATCGTCCATGCGTTTCACCAGGCGATTCTGTCAAGCAACGCTTCCACGCTCATGGAATTTCGTACACCGCCATCTCATCCGCGACGCCGCGAACCGGCAGCCGTCGCGCCGTGGGCTTGATGCCGTCCGCTTCGAGCAGCTCGGAGGCCTGCGGATGGTCCACGACCGACCCGGTCGCGAGTATCGAGCGCGACACCGCGAGGCACTGCACGCGCGAGGCGATGTTCACGGTCTGACCGAAGTAGTCCTGCCGATCGTTGAGCGTGACCGCGAGGCACGGGCCTTCATGGATGCCGATCTTCAGCAGCAGGTCCTCGTTCTGGCGCTGTTCGTTCAGCGCGCGCATCGCCTCGCGGATGCGCAGCGCGGCCGCGAGCCCCCGGTCGGGCGTCGCGAAGGTTGCCATGACCGCATCGCCGATCGTTTTTACCACGGCACCCGATTCGGCAGCGATGATTTCGTGCAGGATCCGGAAATGCTCCTTGACGATATCGAACGCGACCAGGTCGCCGACGCGCTCGTAGAGGTCGGTCGAGCCCTTGAGATCGGTGAACAGGAACGTAAGGCTGGTAATCTTGAGCCGCTGGTCGATGTCGAGCGTGCTGGTGCGGTAGATTTCGCGGAAGGTCTGATTGGTCAGCAGACGCTTGGCGGTGAGGAACGGCTGGCGCCTGCCGAGCATGTCGTGCATCGCCTGCCCGGCGATATAAACCCCCGGCACGACGCGCGTGTCGGTGCGATTGTCCAGCGCCAGGCGCAACGGTCCCGGCTGCATGACAAGAGTGGTGGTGTGGGCGTGTCCCTTGTTGAACACGATCGACAGCGACTGACGTTCGCGCGTCGGCTCGCCTTTGACGTCGATGAACTGCGCGGTGTGCGTGACCGGATCGAAAACAATCACGAATTCCGCGGGCAGCGTCAGCGACAGCACGGCCTTCTCGCCGGGCGGCAGCTCGACCAGTTCGAGAGTGATCTCCTCGATCGCCTTCTCGAAGACGTCGTCGGGCAGGTCGATGCCCGAACTCCAGAAGATCTGCCGGTAATACTCCATGGCCGAAAGATCGTTCGGCGCGTGCGCCGCGATCCGGCGTGTACGCGGCGTCACCGTGAACGTGACCTCGACCATTTCGTCGAGCGTCGGCTCGTAGCCAGCGGCGCATAGCGCACATGCGTACTCCGACTGATTCACGGTCTTGAGCGAAGCGCCTGCGTCGAGCACCCCGCCACAGCCGGGGCAGAGCACATTCCACGACAACTCGAACAGGCCCAGCCGCGCCGCGTGCAGGAACGCGGCAATGACCCGCTCTTCGTTGAGGCCCGTTTTGGCCGCAAAGGCGAGCGCGTTGATGCGATTGAGCCGGTTATCCGGCGCGTCCCGCACCAGCGCCTCGATGGCCGAAACGACGTCGGGATCGGCAGATCGCCGCAGCGCGGCGAAGAGGGTCTGAGCTTCGGTCATGAAAAAAGCTTACGCTAAAACGCGTTGTGAAGGTATAGGTGCGTCACGCGGCCGCGAACAGCCGCCACTCTCCGGGAACGCCTTTGAGCACATGGGCGCCGCGGTCGCTGAACGTGAGGCCCGCGCCGGAGACGAGATCCTTCACCGTGCTCGACACCAGAACTTCGCCGACGCCGGCCGCGGCAGGTGAGACCTTGTGCTAGATTTATGTACGACGCCTGCCTTGACGTTCCGATCCAAAGACCGCTGCCTTTTCAATGACCGAAAAAGACGCTTGGGCGTTTCCACGCGAGCTCCAGCCTCGCGCGGCAGAAGTCGAGTTCGACCTCTCCGTCGCGCTCAATGCGGTTGTTGCGCTTCGCGCGGATGTTGCGGAGGATGCATTCACGGCGTCGATACTCGGCACCGAGCGCACCGGGAACGGCGTCGTCATTGGCGACGATGGTCTCATTCTCACCATCGGCTATTTGATCACCGAAGCCGAAACCATTTGGCTTACTGCCAACGACGGCACGGTGGTGCAGGGCTATCCGCTGGCGTACGACTTCACCAGCGGCTTCGGTCTGGTGCAACCGCTTGGCCGTCTCGGCGTCCAGCCGCTCGTGCGAGGCTCGGCCGCTTTGGTCGAGACCGACGACGACGTCATCGTGATCGGCCACGGCGGCCTCGCGCACGCGCTCAAGGCACGGATCATCGACAAGCGCGAGTTCGCGGGCTACTGGGAATATGTGCTGGACGAAGCATTGTTCACCGCCCCGGCTCATCCCGAGTGGAGCGGCGCAGCGCTGGTCGGCAACGACGGGCGCCTGATCGGCATAGGGTCGCTGCTGGTGCAGGAGCAGGTCGACGAAGACACCGTTCATGGCAACATGTTCGTGCCGATCGATCTGCTTGCGCCGATCGTCGACGACCTGACCCGTCAAGGCCGCCGCTCAGGGCCGGTGCGCCCTTGGCTCGGCCTGTACACGGCGGAGGTCAAGGAGCGACTCGTGGTCAGCGCGCTCGCCAGCGGTGGGCCCGCCGAGCGCGCGGGAGTGCGTCCCGGCGATATCGTGCTCGAAGTCGGCGGGCAACGCGTCTCCGAACTGGCGACATTTTATCGTGCGATGTGGCGCCTGGGCCCCGCCGGCACCGAGATTCCGCTGGTGCTGATTCGCGACGGCGTGCGCGTGGTCGTGAGGGTCCATTCGGCCGATCGCGGCGACTTTCTCAAAAAGCCGAGTCTCCAGTGATGCACGAGGCGCGATGCACGCGACAGCGGAACGTCCCTCGGGGGACGGTGGACCGGGAGATCGTCATCGCTGCAACGTTACTCGCTTATCGGCGCCCGATGCGCGCCACCAGCGGCAGACGTCAGCGGTTGGTTCATGCGGGTGCCATGGCTCCGGACATTGTCGGTCGGCGGCGTAGGTGCGCAGCGGTTGCCGCGGCCGCTCAACGTACTCTGTCAGCGTACTCTCTGTCGACGTACTCTCGCAGCACAGCGTCGCGCCGGGCTGCGCACCGCCTCCGACAGTCGTTGTCGCCATCTGGCAAAAGACATACCATAGCCGCGCAGCGCGACGCATACGGTCGATCGCCTGCCGACGAGTAGGCGAGGAGGAGATGGAAACCCAGCTGGCGACGTTCCCGCGCTTGTTGCTCGAGCACGCGCATGTGCGTGGAGCACGGCCCGCAACGCGCGAGAAAGATCTCGGTATCTGGCAGACGTGGACCTGGGAGCAGGTTGACGAAGAGGTGAGCGCACTCGCATGCGGGCTCGCGGCGCTTGGGTTCAAGCGCGGCATGCGTCTGGCGATCATCGGCGACAACCGGCCCCGCCTGTACTGGTCGATGACCGCGGCGCAGGCGCTGGGCGGGATCGCGGTGCCGATGTATCAGGATGCGCCGGCGGCGGAGTTCGTTTATGTGCTGAACGACGCCGAGATCGTTTACGCCATCGTCGAGGATCAGGAGCAGGTCGACAAGATGCTCGAAGCGGCGCCACAGGTGCCGAGCCTGAAGCATATCTATTACGACGATCCTCGCGGCCTGCGCAACTACGAGGGCGTGACCAGCGTCGACCGGCTGCTGGAAATCGGACGCGAGTTCGATCTCGCGCATCCGGACTTCTACAACGACGAAGTCGCAAAAGGCAGGCCCGGCGACGTGTCGGTCGTGCTCTACACGTCGGGCACCACCGGCAAGCCCAAAGGGGTTTGCCAGACACACGCGGCGTTCATCGTTGCGGCCCAGGGCGGTTGCGAGTTCGACAAGCTCGACGATCGCGACAGCATTCTGTCGTACCTGCCCATGGCATGGGTGGGCGATCATCTGTTCTCGTACGCCCAATGGCTGGTGGCCGGGTTCACGATCAATTGCCCGGAGTCGGGCGACACCGTGATGACGGACTTGCGCGAGATCGGGCCCACGTACTACTTTGCGCCGCCGCGGGTGTTCGAAAATCTGCTCACCCAGGTCATGATCCGCATGGAGGACGCGAGCGCGATCAAGCGCGGATTGTTTCGATACTTCACCGACGTCGCCAGGCGCTGTGGCGCGGCGATGCTCGATGGGAAGCCGGTGGCGACGAGCGATCGACTGCTGTACGCGCTTGGGAATTTGCTGGTCTATGCGCCGTTGCGCAATGTTCTCGGCATGAGCCGCATCCGCGTGGCGTACACTGCTGGCGCTGCCATCGGCCCCGACCTTTTCCGCTTTTATCGTTCGCTCGGGATCAACTTGAAGCAGCTCTACGGCTCGACCGAAACCTGCGCCTACGTTTGTCTTCAGCCCGACGGCGGGGTCAAGTTCGACACCGTCGGCCAGGCGGCGCCGGGCGTTGAAATCAAGATTGCCGAAGGCGGCGAGGTTCTGGTGCGCGGTCCGATGCTGCTGAAGGAATACTACAAGCGGCCCGGTGCGACCGCGGAATCGATCGACGGCGAGGGCTTTTTTCACACCGGAGATGCGGGCTTGTTCGACGACGGCGGGCAGCTCAAGATCATCGACCGCGCCAAGGACGTAGGCAAGATGAGCGGCGGCGCGATGTTCGCGCCGAACTATATCGAGAACAAGCTCAAGTTCTTCCCGCACATCAAGGAGGCGGTGGCGTTTGGCAACGGCCGCGATAGGGTGTGCGCGTTCATCAACATCGACATGGGCTCGGTCGGCAACTGGGCCGAGCGCCACGGCATTGCGCACTCGGGCTACACCGACCTCGCCGCGAAGCCCGAGGTCTATCGGCTCATCGGCGAATGCGTGGAGCAAGTCAACGCCGAGCTCGCACGCGAGGGTCCGCTCGCTGCCTCGCAGGTGCACCGCTTCATCATTCTTCACAAGGAGCTCGACCCCGACGATGACGAGCTTACGCGTACGCGCAAGGTGCGCCGCAACTTCATTGCCGAAAAGTATGGCGTGCTGATTGACGCGCTGTATTCGGACAAGAGCGTGCAGCATATCGAGACGCTGGTGAAGTTCGAGGATGGTCGCAGCGGCATGGTTGCGGCCGACTTGAGGATTGCAGGCGCCAACACCATCCCTGCGGCTCCGGCTCGAAAGGCGGCGTGAGCGGCCGGGCTCCCCGATGAGCACGGCCCGAAGCTCCGGCGCGATAGTGCTCGAGCTCGACAATATTTCGCTTTCGTTCGGCGGGGTGAAGGCGCTGGCCGCGGTAAGCTTCGACGTCCGCGAGCACGAAATCCGCGCCATTATCGGACCCAACGGCGCGGGCAAGAGCTCGATGCTGAACGTGATCAACGGCGTCTACCACCCGCAGCAGGGAACGATCAGGTTTCGCGGCGAAGTCCGACGCGACATGAACACGCACCAGGCGGCGGCGCAGGGCATCGCGCGCACGTTCCAGAACATCGCGCTGTTCAAAGGCATGTCGGTACTCGACAACATCATGACTGGGCGCAATCTCAAGATGCACGCGACATTCATCGAGCAGGCGATCTACTTCGGCCGTGCGCGACGCGAAGAGCTCGATAACCGGCGCAAGGTCGAGGAGGTCATCGATTTTCTTGAGATCCAGCACATCCGCACGACGTCGGTGGGAAAGCTACCGTACGGACTGCAAAAGCGTGTCGAGCTTGCGCGGGCGCTGGCCGCGGAACCGACGCTGTTGCTGCTCGACGAGCCCATGGCGGGAATGAATGTCGAGGAGAAGCAGGACATGTGCCGCTTCGTGCTCGACGTCAACGAGCAGTACGGCACGACCATCGTGTTGATCGAGCACGACATGGGCGTGGTCATGGACATTTCCGACCGCGTCGTGGTCCTCGATTACGGAAAAAAAATCGGCGACGGCACCCCGGACGAGGTGCGCACCAACAAGGCGGTGATCGACGCCTACCTTGGCATCGCGCATTGAGCGCGGCTCGGGAGCGAATCGATCGGGAATGACTTTCAGGCCCCTCCTGCTCGAGGGAGCTAGGGTCAACGCGAGGACGGAACGTGCAATTCTTCTTCGAAGTGCTGATCGGCGGCCTGTTGAGCGGAGTCATGTACTCACTGGTCGCGCTCGGATTCGTGCTGATTTACAAGGCGTCGGGCGTGTTCAACTTCGCGCAGGGTTCGATGGTGTTCTTTGCCGCGCTCACCTTCGTCGGCTTGCTCGAACGCGGGCTCGACTTCTGGCTGGCGCTGCCCGCGACGCTATTGGTCATGGTCTTGCTGGGTGTGGTTATCGAGCGCGTGGTCCTGCGTCCGTTGGTAAATCAACCGCAAATCACGCTGTTCATGGCGACCATCGGCCTGTCTTTCCTGATCGAAGGCGTCGCCCAGCTTCTGTGGGGCTCCAGTGTACGCGGGCTTGACCTTGGCATTCAGGACGAGCCGATCCAGTGGATCTCCGATACCGCCGGGATCACCGTGTCCAAGTTCGACCTGATGGCGGCCGGCGTTGCGGCGGTGCTGGTGAGCACGCTCGCGGTGTTTTTCAACCGCACCCGAATTGGCCGCGCGCTGCGCGCAGTGGCCGACGATCATCAGGCCGCGCTCGCCGTTGGCATTCCGTTGCAGCAAATCTGGTCGATCGTGTGGGCGGTGGCCGGTGGCGTCGCCCTTGTCGCCGGGTTGCTGTGGGGGGCGCGCAACGGCGTACAGTTTGCGCTGACGTTCGTCGCGTTGAAGGCACTGCCGGTGCTTATTCTCGGGGGCTTCGAGTCGATTCCCGGCGCCATTGTCGGCGGTCTGATCATCGGCGCGTCGGAAAAGCTCGCCGAGGTGTTTCTCGGCCCATACGTCGGTGGCGGCATCGAGGGCTGGTTTCCGTACGTGCTCGCGCTTCTCTTCCTGCTGGTGAGGCCTGAAGGTCTGTTCGGCGAGAAGATCATCCGTCGCATTTGACGTCCCGCCCAATAAATGCAAAATAAATGGGGTCAGGTTAAATTTCGAATTCTTATGACGCGATTGAACAATCTTGGCCGAAACTTAACCTGACCCCATTCATGCTGTACAGAGAAGCAGGCCAGTTCAAAACGACCTACGAGGCCGACGCCGCGATTTTTCCCATCCGCCAGGACCGCATCGCGATCGCGGTGATTCTGACGGTCGCGTTCGTCGCCGTGCCCCTGGTTGCGACACCGTATGTGTTTTCGGCAATTCTCATTCCGTTCCTGATTCTGTCGCTCGCCGCCTTGGGCCTGAATATTCTGACGGGCTACGCCGGCCAACTGTCGCTTGGAAGTGCGGCCTTCATGGCCGTCGGAGCGTTTGCGTCTTACAACTTCGTCTTGCGCGTGCCCGGCATTCCGCTGCTCGTCGCATTTGCGGCGGGCGGCCTCTCGGCGGCGGCGGTCGGCATCGTATTCGGGCTGCCCAGCTTGCGTATCCGCGGGTTCTACCTCGCCGTTGCCACGCTGGCCGCGCAGTTCTTTATCCCCTGGTGTTTGAGCAAGATCGGCTGGTTTACGAACTACAACCCGTCGGGTGTAATCACCGCGCAGCCAATCGTCATCCTTGGCTACACCTTCGACACGCCGCCGGCCAAGTATCTGCTGGTGCTCACCATCGTCGCGGTGATGGCGCTTGCCGCGAAGAACATGGCGCGCAGCAACGTGGGCAGGCAATGGATGGCGATTCGCGACATGGACATCGCCGCGGAGGTCATCGGAATTCGCTTGATGCGCGCCAAGCTGCTGGCGTTCGCGGTGAGCTCGTTTTATTGCGGAGTCGCGGGTGCTTTGTTCGCCTACGCTTATCTGGGAACCGTGGAACCCGAAGCGTACAATCTCGACCTGTCGTTTCGCATTCTGTTCATGATCATTATCGGTGGCGTCGGCACCGTGCTCGGTTCGTTTCTCGGCAGCGCCTTCATCACGCTGCTGCCGATTCTGCTAAGTACGACCGTAACGTTTCTAGACACGACGCTGCACTTCAGCATCCCAAGCAGCGTTGCGTCGAATCTGGAACTGATGATTTTCGGCGGCCTCATCATTTTCTTCTTGATTGTAGAGCCGCACGGGTTGGCGCGGTTGTGGCAGATCGTAAAGGAAAAGCTGCGGCTGTGGCCGTTCCCGCATTGATGACGCGACGCAACACGGCGCGCGAGAAGGCGTCGACCGACAACAAGCAACAGCCCGGCGCTCAGGGGCTCCTATTGACACCTCCGCGCCGGTCGCCGATGCTGCGCAAAACTGGCTACGAGTTATCATCGCAACAGAAGCTTTTTAGGAGGAAGACCATGAAAAGCATCAAGACAGTCTGGCTGGGCCTTGCGTTACTCGCCGGCGCATCGGGCGCATTCGCGCAGAACCAGCAGTTCATTCCGATCCTTTCCTATCGCATCGGTCCCTATGCGGCAGGCGGGTCGGGCTATTTCGGCGGAGCCATCGACTACTTCAACCTCGTCAATCTCGGCGGCGGCATCAACGGTGTCAAGTTGTTCTGGGAAGAGTGCGAAACGGAATACAACGCCGCGCGCGGCGTCGAATGCTACGAGCGCCTGAAGAAAAAGAACGGCGGCGCGTCGACGGTGGAGCCGCTGTCGACCGGTATCGCCTACGGTTCGCTCGATCGCGTGGCACAGGACAAGATTCCCATGACGACATTTGGCTACGGGAGCGCCAACTCCGCGGATGGTCGCGTCTTCGAGTGGGTGTTCCCTGTCGGCACTACCTATTGGGATCAGGCCGCAGCGATGATCGCCTATCTGGGCCAAAAGGAAGGTGGCGTCGACAAGCTCAAGGGCAAAAAAATCGCGTATCTCTATCACGATTCCGCTTACGGTAAAGAGCCGATTCCCGTATTCGACGCGCTCGCCGCGAAGCACGGCTTCGAGTTCATGAAGGTGCCGGTAACGCCGCCGGGGAACACCCAGGAATCGCAATGGCTGCAAATCCGCCAGGCGAAACCCGACTACGTCATCCTTTGGGGCTTCGGGGTAATGAATCCGGTGGCGTTGAAAGCCGCTGCCAAGCTCGGCTACCCGCGCAACAAGATTCTCGGCGTATGGTGGGCCGGTTCGGAAGAGGACGTCATTCCCGCGGGCGAAGCTGCGAAAGGCTACGTGAGCGCCGCATTTTCCGCGCCGGGTACGAACTTTCCGTTGATGCAGGACATCAAGAACAAGCTCTATGCCGTAGGCAAGGGCAACCTCGAGGATCCAACGCGCCAAGGCAACATCTACCACACGCGCGGGGTGGTCTACGGAATCATCATTGTCGAAGCTATTCGCACCGCGCAAGCGAAGTACGGCAAGGGCAAGGTCATGACACCCGAGCAAGTGCGCTGGGGGCTGGAGCACTTGAATCTGTCCGAGGCACGCATCAAGGAACTCGGCGCCGCGGGCATGTTCCCGCCGATCAAGACCAGCTGTCTGGATCACGAGGGTTCGGGCATGGTGAAGTTTCAGGAATGGGACGGCAAGGGATTCAAATCCTTGACGCCTTACATGGCCGGCGATCGCGCCATGGTGCGCAAGATGGTCGAGGAGAGCGCCGCCAAGTACGGCGCCGAGAAAAAGGTTACCGCTCGGGATTGCAGCAAGGAAGGTTGAGCAAGCCGGTGACTTTCCGCCCGCGTCCCATGGTGGACGCGGGCGGCGACAACTGTACCGACACCGCCCTGAGCAACATCGCATGAATGCTGACGCCACTCCAGCGGTGCGAGCCGCCGCGTCGTATCTATCGATCAACAATATCGAGGTTATCTACGACCACGTTATTCTCGTTCTCAAGGGAGTGTCGCTGGAAGTTCCACAAGGCACGATCGTGGCGCTGCTGGGCGCGAACGGCGCCGGCAAGACGACAACGCTGAAGGCGATCTCGAACCTGTTGGCCGCGGAGCGCGGCGACGTCACCAAAGGGACGATCGAGTTCCGAGGACGGCGTGTCGACAAGCTGACGCCGAACGAGCTGGTGAAGATGGGCGTATGCCAGGTCATGGAGGGACGGCACTGCTTCGCGCACCTGACCGTCGAAGAAAACCTTCTAACGGGAGCGTTCACCCGAAAGGTCTCGCGTGGGGCCATACGCGACGCACTGGAAAAGGTTTACCGCTATTTCCCGCGCCTCAAGCAACGGCGCGCGAGTCTCGCCGGCTATACCTCCGGCGGAGAACAGCAGATGACCGCGGTCGGACGAGCGCTGATGGCGCAACCGTCGATGATCCTGCTCGACGAGCCGTCGATGGGGCTTGCGCCGCAAATCGTCGAGGAGATCTTCGAGATCGTCCGCGATCTGAACAAGAACGAGCACGTGAGCGTCCTGCTTGCGGAACAGAACACCAATGTCGCGCTGCGCTTCGCCGACTACGGA
>DAIQRF010000270.1:0-2541 GCA_036786505.1 Casimicrobiaceae bacterium
CGCATCGAGTGTGCAACGGCTCTGAGAAATTCCTCGTAAGAGTGGACGCGAGGACCGCCGCACTCATACGTGATCGCATGCGTTTCCGTCCCCTGCAGCGCCCTTGCGACCGCCTCCGCCACATCTTCCACAAAGGCCGGCTGCAATCCCGTCAGGCCGCGGCCGAAGATCGGATAGATTGGAAGCCGCCGGTCAACCGCGCCAAGCTCCTGGGTGATGCCCAGCGCATGCTCGCGCATCGACGCCGCAGCCGGCTTCCTGTTCCAGCCGCAATGGATCACGATATCGAGCAAGAAGTTGAAGGGCGTGTGGGGCCAGGTCCCCCAGTTTGCCAATGACTTCTCGGATTGGGCCTGGGAATGAAGTGACGCGAACTGCCTGAGCTCGGATTCTCGTGCATGCTCAATTGATTGACTTGCCACGGTGCGAAACTAAGGTTGGTGCCGCACCGAAGGGAGTGGATCGCATGACTTTGCCGATGTGCTGGAAAGAATGGGCGCAGCACGACGGAGTGGCGCTGGCCGCGCGCGTCAAGAAGGGCGAGCTGACGGCAACGGAATTGGCAAGTCAGGCGGCCGCAGGCATCGCGAAGCTCGATCCAGCGCTGTCGGGAGTGGTCGAGGTATTTGAGGACGCGATCGACGATCCCGGCAAGGACGGCGCCGATCTCGCGGGGCCCTTTGCCGGTCTGCCTTTCCTGATGAAGGATCTGGGCCCGACGATGAAGGGGCGTTTGCAGGAAATGGGCTCGCTCCTGATGCGCGGCAATCGCGCCACCGCTGATACTTTCCTGACAGCGAAGATGCGCCAGGCGGGACTTAACCTCATCGGACGGACGACCACACCGGAGTTCGGAGTTTGCAGTTCAGCAGACAATCCCGCCGTCTACGTTACTCGCAACCCGTGGAACACGGACTACACAACATGCGGATCATCAGCCGGCAGCGCCGCCATGGTCGCGGCGGGCGTCGTACCAATCGCGCATGCCACTGACGGCGGAGGTTCGATCCGCATTCCGGCCGGGGTCAACGGAAACATCGGTCTTAAGGTTTCACGGGGAGTGTTCTCGCTCGCGCCGCACCTTTCGGATTTGACGGGGCTTGTATCGATCCAGGGCTGCCAGTCGCGTTCGGTACGCGATACCGCGGCCTTCGTGGATGCGTGCCGAGGTCCCGCGCCCGGCGAATTTATGCCGTTTTGGACCTCACCGGAGCCTTACCTGGATATGATCAAGCGTGATCCGGGACCGCTCAAAATCGCGCTCTCGCACCAATGGGGCGACTATCGGGCGACACCGCAGATCGCATCGGAGCTCGAAAGAGTCGGGCGATTCCTCGAAGGCCTTGGCCATCACGTGGATTACGCGCTGCCCGCTGTCGACTATCGCGCCGCCTTTGACGCCCAGACCACCTGCTACATCAGCAATTTTGCGGTAGTGATCGGCAACCTGCTCGCGGCACGCGGGCTGGACAGGCCGCCGGCGGATCTTGTCGAGCCTGTCAACATACGGATCTGGGAAGCAGGCCGGCACACGTCGTTTGCCGAGCGGGCGCGCATGCAGGCGGTCTTCAACACTACATCCCGCGGCTTCGGAGCGTTTTTCGAGGAGTGGGATATGATCCTGACGCCGATCACCGCACTGCCGACACCGAAAGTCGGCACCATCGAATACTTGACAATATCAGACAATCCATCGGTGTTGGATTGGTTCGGCAATCTGTGGCGCAACTTCGCCTTCACGCCGCTCGCCAATCTGTGCGGGGTTCCCGCGATCTCGCTGCCGCTAGCGGAACATGAGAATGGGTTGCCGCTTGGCATTCAAGCTCAAGCAAAGCAGGCTAACGATGGGCTGCTGCTTCAGCTGGCGGCACAGATCGAGCGGGCGGTCGACGGCCAATGGAACTCTAGACGGAAGCCCAAGGTGCACGTGACGAATGGCTGAACGGCAGTCGCGCCCCAATCTCAAGCGCGCACCATCTCATGCTTGGCTGATCCGCTACAGGCGAAACACGCGCTACGCGCTTTGGGGAGGTCGATGTTTTTGCCAATGTCCGCTTCGCGCCGATACTGTTGCAAAAGTCGAAAATCGAACAACGCCGAAAATCTCGCGAAAGTTGATTTTTTGACGTCTCTACCGCTGCAACGCTCCGTAGCGCCGATGCGAGGGTCCGTGGTCGTTTTTGTGTGAAACGATGTGGTCCCTCACGTCGTCCCGTGCGAAACGCATCAAGAAGCCATCGACCGTCCGTTAGTCACCTTATCGAAGCCGCCCGCGCCATGATGCGTGATCTTCCATCGTCACGCTCGTCAGTCGGCACGGGCATCTTTGCGTTATTTAGAGGTCGATTCGGCGTACCGTTCTATTATCCAATCAAGATCGGCTCGGCTTGCCACTGCGCACTAGCAGTCGCCATGCCTGGATTATTTCGGGCCCCGTCCAACATATCTCGCTCGGGCGCCGACAGTCGCTAGGGCCATGGGCGACAAAATTGAATAGGCATTTTAAGCGCCTCGAACGACCGCTGCGTCGGCATCATAAAG
>DAIQRF010000041.1:0-10825 GCA_036786505.1 Casimicrobiaceae bacterium
CCTCGATGTGGCGCGTCTGAGCCGCGCGGCGTCGGCAGAGCTCGAGCAGCTCGGCCTCACGGGCCTCTATCTGGACCGGCAGCGAAGGCGGTACGAGTGGCGCGGCGGCGCCGAAGCACGAGAGGTACGCGTCCTCGCCGGCGGCACCGACGCGCGTGCAGTGGTGCGCGACGAAATCGAACGCCAGCTCAACATGGCATTTCCGCCCGAAGGCCGCATCGATCCCTTCCGCCTTTTCGCCGTTGATTGCGGACTCGCATTTCATTTCGGCCTAGCCTACGACCATTTCATCGCCGGCGGCGACTCGATCGTGCGCCTGCTCGGCGGCATCGTGCTTCGCTACGGAAATGAGCGCGGCGCGGCGGCGGGCGCGCGGCGCCACCGGCCGACCATCAGTTACGCACGGCTCTTCGCGCGGCAGGCGGGACCTCTGGCGAAGGGGCTCTTCAGCTTTCCAACGCTGGCCGCGCGAACGCGCCGCTCCTTTCGGCCGCGCCTTGCCGCGCCCGAGGACGGGCGAAACGCATTTACCGCGTTCCAGGTGGATGCCTCGGAAACCGCGGCGCTTGTACGCGCGGCGACCGAGTGGGGCGTCACGCGAAACGATCTCTTTATCGCGCTACTGCTCAAAGCCTTGTCGCCGCTTGCAATCGGCCGCCGCTCCGAATCAAGGCGCCGCGAGCTCGCGATCGCCTCGATCGTTAACCTCCGCCGCGATTTCGGATCCCGCGCCGGCGATGCGTTCGGCCCGCTGCTCTCATCGTTTCACATTTCACACCCGGTACCGGACGACATCGATCTGCGCACACTCGTTGCCGCCGTGAATGCCGAGACGACACGGATCAAGCGGCGCAAACTGTACTTGCAAACGCTGCCGTTGCTGGCGATCGGCGGTTTACAGTGGCGGCATCTTTCGCCGGAACGGCGGCATCGTTTCTTCGCCAAACACTATCCGGTTTGGGCCGGAACCACGCCGATCAACGTGGGATCGCTGTGGACCGCGTCAGGTATCGATGCGCCACCACGGCAATATCTGCGAGGCGTGTCCACGGGGCCGCTTACGCCCATGGTCATCGCGCTATCGATCGCTGATGAGATCATGCAGGTGGGCGTATCGTTTCGCACCACGGCATTCGAGCGCAGCACGGTCCACGGCATCGTCGCCGACATTCTTCATCGCATCAGGAGCCTTCAATGATGATTTTGTCCTATTTCTCAGCTCGCATCTTGCTTGCCGCATCGCGGGTCCCAGTGTGGAGCTTGATGCTGTGCGCAGGGCTACTCGCCACGGGCTGCGCAACGCCGCCAACCGAGTCGCACGAGGCTGCCAGGCAGGACGCCGTCAAGGGCGTGGCACTGGTGCGCACGATTGCGCTCGACCCGGCACTGGAAGAGCGGATCCTCGCGCTCGATCCGGAGCACATCAGCGACCGCGACGTCCGCTCGACCCTCGCTCAAGGCCCGACGCCGCGAATCATGCTGATCCACGGCGGCGTGTTTCCGGTATATCTACTGATGGAGTCGTTCTCGCGCTTCCTCACCGGCATGGGGTATCCGGAGGAGCGGATTCGCGATGCCGGCGATGGCGCGCTGTCGCGCAGCCCTTACGAAAGTGCCGAGCGGCAGGCCGGCATGATCGCCTGGTATTACGAGCACGAAGGCGTGCGGCCGATCCTGGTCGGCCATAGCCAGGGCGGTATTCAAGTGGTAAAAATCCTGCACGAGCTCGCAGGTTCGTTCGGCGATGCGCCGCACGTTTTCAATCCGCTTACCGGGCGGTTCGAGGAGCGCACGACGATCGTCGATCCGCTGAGCGGTCGCGAGCGGCCCGTGGTGGGCGTTTCTGTCTCGGCTGCATCGGTCGTCGGCACCGGAGGATGGGCGCTGATGCTGCCGGTTCACTGGATCGTGTTGAGCCGCGTACGCTCGATCCCGGACACCGTCGATGAGTTCACCGGGTACCGGATCGGAATCGATTTTTTCGCATGGGACGGACCGGGACTGGAGGGATTGAAAACTTTTCACGCAGATGGGAAGGCGAAAGTCCGCAATGTGACGCTGCCGGACGAGTACTCGCACGTCTTCGTGCCCGCCACTGAGCAACTCGCCGAGGATCCGGCAATACGGGAGTGGATCAATGCCTTCGATCCGAGCAACCCGGCGAGTGCGCCGCCAGAGCGCAGCGCACCCAACATCATGTGGGCGGCCGACGTCTGGCACAGCATCAAGCGGCATTGGACCCTCGAAGCGCAACGCTTCGTCCGCGCCCGGCGGGAGACGGCGATGACGAACTAATGCGCGGCGCGTCCTGTTGGCGCAGGCAATGTTGCTCTGAAGCTCGAAGCAGGCGATAATTACTGTTTTGCCCGGAAGCCAGCGCATTGATGGCGCTGCCGCCTGCCCGGCGCCGCTCCGGACGTTCCGGGCCCAGAACCGTCACCGATCGATGTCAGCCCCCTTAGCCGGCAAGGTTGCGCTCGTCACGGGCGCGTCGCGCGGTATCGGCCGGGCGATCGCGCGCAAGCTGGCCTCTGCCGGCTGCGATGTCGCAGCGAACTACTACAACAGCCACGACGAGGCCGAAAGCTTGTGCGTGGAGTTGCGGGCGATGGGGCGAGCCGCGTACGCGGTGCAGGGCAGCGTCGGCGTGCCGGAGAGCGTCGACGACATGTTCACCGAGCTCGGCAAGCATTTCGACCGCCTCGACATCGTCGTCAGCAATGCCGCCAGCGGCGTGCTCAAGCCGGCGATGGAAATGTCGCTCAAGCATTGGCGCTGGTGCATGGAGACCAATGCCTTTGCGCTCGATTTGCTGGCGCAGCGGGCGGTGCCCTTGATGCGCGACGGCGGGCGCATCATCGCCATGTCCAGCCTCGGTGCGTCACGTGCCATGCCCGATTACGGTTTCATCGGCGCGTCGAAAGCGGCGCTCGAATCGCTGGTGCGCACGCTGGCGCAGGAGCTTGGGCCCAAGAACATCCGGGTCAACGCGGTCAGCGCCGGCGTCGTCGATACCGATGCGCTGCGCTACTTTCCCAATCGCGAGCAATTGCTGTCGAATTTCGCGCAGCGCACGCCGGCGGGCCCGGTGTTGAGCCCCGACGATGTCGCCGGGGCGGTCTATCTGTTATGCCTGCCCGAGGCGGCGATGATCACCGGTCACACGCTGGTCGTCGACGGCGGCTTTTGCATCTCGGGATGATCAGCGGGCAAACGACATGGCGATGACCGCGGATTCGGGTCTCGCCGGCAAGGTCGCGATCGTCACCGGCGGCAGCCGCGGCATCGGCCGGGCAATCGTCGAGCTGCTTGCGGCCGAAGGCGCCGACGTGACCCTGTTCTATCGCGATCAGATCGCGGCGGCGCAGGACGTGGTTGCCGCTGCGCAATCGGCCGGCGCGAGCGTCGGATCGGAACAAGTCGATGTGCGCGACAGCAAGGCTTGCGCCGCGGCCGTCGATCGGGTCGCCGAACGAGCCGGCAGGATCGATATTCTGGTGAATAACGCGGGGATTGTTCGCGACAACCAACTGGCGGCGATGGATGACGAGGATGTGTCGCTGGTGCTGGACACCAACGTCGGCGGCGTGTTCAACGTCACGCGCGCCGTGGTGCCGCATATGATCGTGCAACGCGCCGGCAAGATTATCAACCTCTCGTCGGTCGCGGGCGAGAAGGGCGGACGCGGACAGACGAATTACGCGGCGAGCAAGGGCGCGGTCAATGCGTTTACGCGTGCGCTGGCGGTCGAGCTGGCGCCGCGGAAGATCACCGTCAACTGCGTTGCGCCGGGTGTGATCGAGACCGAAATGTCGCAGGCCGTGCGCGACATGGCGGGCGACACCGTCAAGTCGCGGATCCTGCTCAAGCGCTACGGCAAGCCGGAGGAAGTTGCCTACGCCGTCTGGTTTCTCGCCTCGCGGTACGCGGATTATGTGACAGGTCAGATCATCAGTGTCGATGGCGGTTTCAAAATGGAGTGAATAGCATGATGCAAACAGAAGTCACCAAGGAAGAAATCATGGCGGTCTATCCCAAGGTCGCCGAGACGATGGCCGATGCGCTCGGCTGCGACGTCGAAGATGTCAAGCTCGATGTGTCGCTGATCGAAGGCCTGGATGCGGAATCGATCGACTTTCTGGACATGGTGTTTCGACTCGAGCGCGCGTTCAAGATCAAGATTCCGCGCGGCAAGATTGTGGAGAATGCGCGCGGCGATCTTCCTGAAACCGAGTTCGAGCAAAAAGGCATCGTCACCGAAAAGGGAATGGCGCAGCTTCGATCGTATCTGTCGGAAATCCCCGCCGAGCGTTTCAAGACGCCGATGAAAGTCGTCGACATCCCACGACTGTTCACTCCCGAAACGTTCTGCAAGCTGGTGGTGCGTGCGCAGCGCGAAGCGCAACCCGCGGCCTGATCGCGCCGGCCCGTATCACTCGCATGACGGCGCATTTTGCCGCGTTCTCGTTTGTCGACCGCATCACCGAATTTATTGCCGGGACGCGGGCGCGGGGCTTTTTCTGGGTCCCGCTAGGGATTAAGGTGTTCCCGTCGTGCCTCGTGGCCGAGGCGGTCGGCCAACTGGCGGCATGGGTTGCGATGAGCAAAGTGGACTTTCGTGGGCGACCGGTGGCGGCACTTGCTACAGAGACTCGATTCCAGGGCGTGGTCTTGCCCGGTGACGTGCTGCAGCTCGCGGTTGACGTCGCGGATTGCGACGACGATAGGGTGGCCTATGGCGGCAGCGCGTTCGTGGAAGGCAGACAGGTCATCGATCTCGAGCACTGCCTCGGCCCCATGCTGCCGGTCGAAGATTTCGACGCGCCCGATGCGCTGCGCGAGCGGCTGGAACTCCTTCGCAATCAGGGCGCGCCGCGTGGGCGATTTCAAGGCGTGGATCTGCCGGAGACCATTTTGTTAGAGCATGTGCCCGGCAAGTCCTTGCGCGCGACCCTGAACGTTCCCCGCCAGGCGACGTTCTTCGCCGATCACTTTCCGCGCAGCCCGGTTTTTCCCGCGACGCTGTTGCTGGACGCGCAGATCCGCGTGGCGGCGCAACTCGTGGAAAAGAGCTGCGGCCCGCAGTTTGCAAGCCCGCTTGCATCGCGCATGACTCACGTCAAGATGCGCGCCTTCATCACTCCGGGCCAGGAGGTCGAGCTCGAGGCCACGCTTTCGAGTCGGGACGCTACCGCTGCACGCGTCATGCTGAGCGCAAAGGTCGCCGGCAAGTCGGTCGCGACTGCGCGGGTCGATTTTGCGGCCAGGGATCCGTCATGAGCGAAGCGAAGCGCCGGGTGGCGATCACCGGCCTCGGCCTGGTCACGCCGGTCGGCAACGATGTGGCGACGACGTGGAACGCGGTGCTCGCGGGTAGAAGCGGCGCGGCACCGATCAGCCTGTTCGACGCCAGCGGTTTTTCGACGCGCATCGCAGCCGAAGTCAAGGGATTCGAGGACGCGACGCTAGGCTGCGATCGAAAGCTCATCAAGTTCGCCAACCGCTCGCACCGTTTCGCGCTCGCCGCTGCCGAGCAGGCGATCCGCGATGCGGGCATCGCGCCCACATCCGCGACCGGCGAGCGTTGGGGCTGTGCGGTCGGCACCGGCATGATGGGCGTCGCCTACGCGGATCTCGCCGGCGTCCAGCGTCAAGCCGCGGCCGACGGCGAGCTGCATCCGGACCTCCTTTTGCAGAACGAGGCAGCGAACGATCCGATGGTGTTCTGCCGCAGTCAGGCGAGTGGCGGCCTGGCGCTGCTGACACGCCGCTTCGGCATCCGCGGCTATGCGACGTCGGTGCATACCGCGTGCGCCTCGGGAGGGCAGGCGATCGGCACCGCGTTGAAGCTGATCCGTCGCGGGAGCGTCGATTTTGCGCTGGCCGGAGGATTCGACTCGATGATCAGCCCGGTCGGGCTGGCCGGGTTTTGCCTGCTGTCCGCGGTGTCCGCGGACAACGAGACGCCCGAGCGCGCGAGCCGCCCTTTCGATGCGACGCGCAACGGTTTCGTCCTCGGCGAAGGCGCGGGATTTCTGGTGCTCGAGGAGTGGGAGTCAGCGTTGCGGCGGGGTGCGCATATCTATGCGGAGCTTGCGGGCGACGGCAATTCGCTGTCTTCGTACCGCATCACCGATTCGCCGCCGGACGGCGACGGGCCGATCCAGGCGATGCGATCGGCGCTGACCGACGCCGGGGCAACGCCCGCCGACGTCGATTACATCAACGCCCACGGAACGTCGACCCATATGAACGACAAGAGCGAAAGCGCGGCGATCCGCGCCGTGTTCGGTTCGCGCGTGCAGGAGGTGTCGGTCAGCTCCACCAAGAGCTCGATGGGGCATCTGATTGCCGCCGCGGGCGCGGTCGAGGTCGCGATTTGCGCGCTCGCCATCGAGCACGGCGAAATGCCGATCAACGCCAACCTGAAGGACCCCGATCCCGACTGCGATCTCAACTTTGTCGTCGGCGCTCCTCGGAAGCAGCGGCTGCGAATGACGCTCTCCAATTCCTTCGGCTTTGGCGGATCGAACAGTTGCGTGGTGCTGCGCCACCCCGAGCTCTTGGAAGGCGCGCGGTGAATATGGCCAAGCCGAAAGTGCTCATCACCGGATCCGGCGCCGTCTGTGCTTCGGGCATGCACCCCGCGGAAATCCTTGCCACGTTGCGCGAGGGGCGCTCGGCGATCGGGCCCATACAGCAGTGGGACACGACCGGGTGGCCGGTGGCGGTGGCGGCAGAAATGACGGACTTCAATCCGCGCGCGCTGGTCGAGGACCGGAAGCTGCACAAGCTGATCCGGCGCACCGACATGCTCGGGCTCTACGCCGCGAGCCGCGCCATCGACAGCGCGAGCTTCACGACGCACCGCGACACGCTGAGCGCGGAGGGAGCGGCGACGTTTTCCGATCGAAGCGGCATCTACGTCGGCTCGGGCGGCGGCGCATACAACTCGCAGTACGAGTACTTTCCGCTGATGAGCGAATCGCACGGCGATCTCGAAGCCTTCGGCCGCGAGCTGGGCAGCGCAGTCAATCCGATGTGGCTCCTGCGCACGCTGCCCAACAATGTTCTCTGCCATGTCGGCATCAAGTACAACCTAAAGGGCACCAACGCCTGCATCACCAATCACAGCGCCGGCGGCACGCTTGCGGTGATCGAGGCCGCCGAGGCGTTGCGACAAGGCGAGGCGGATCGTGCGGTCGCGGTCGGTCACGATGGACCGATCGAGCCGCAGATGGTGCTCTACTACGATCAGTGCGGATTGCTGGCACGGGACACCATCCGCCCGTTCGACGTGGCGCGAAGCGGCAGCGTTTTCGGTGAGGGTGCGGGCGCGTTCACGCTCGAGACCGAGCGCTCCGCGGCGGACCGCAACGCGACCGTGCTGGGGCAAGTGCTCGGCGGCGGCTATGCCACCGAGGCCACCGGCTTGCTCGCCATTCGCGACGATGGCGACGGGCTGGCACGGGCGATTGCGGGTGCGCTCGACGACGCGGGACTTGCGCCGGGCGACGTCGGCATGATCGTCGCGCACGGCAACGGTACCCGTCAATCGGATGCTTCGGAAGCGGCGGCGATTCGAACCTGCTTTGGCAGCGGAGAAAATGCGCCGCCGGTGACCGCGTTCAAATGGGCGATCGGGCATCTGATCGCCGCGGCGGGCATCATCGAGGCCGTCATTGCGCTCGCCGCCTTGCGCGAGCGCATCGTTCCGGGCGTGGCGACACTGGCCAAGCTCGACCCGGATTGCGCGGGTCTGCGCGTTTCCAGAGCGGCACAGGCGCCGCGCAGCAATGTCGCGCTCATTCTCTGCCGCGGTTTTGCCGGAACCAACGCCGCGCTGATCGTCAGCGCGGCGTAGCGTCATGGCGGATGCCGCCGACGCCGAAAGCACCGGCGGGAAGGCCGGCGAAGCAGTCGCACAAGCCACCCGCTGCGGCATCGACAGCGTAGAGATTTCGCGCATCGATCGTCTGCTCTCGGAAACGCCCGCGGAAGCGCTGAGCAAGATTTTTTCCGCGCAAGAGCTCGCCGATAGCGGCGCGGGTCCCGGGCGCGCCGCGAGTCTCGCCGCGCGGTTTGCGGCCAAGGAAGCTTGCGTCAAGCTTTTTCCACGCGAGCTCGCGCTGGGGCAGATCGAGCCGGCGGAATTCTCCGTGGCGCGCGACGCCTATGGTGCTCCGCAGATCGTATGCGGGGTGCAAGCGCAAGCGCTGCTCGACCGGCATCGGCTTCGCACCATCGCCGTATCGCTGACCCACGACCGCAGCAGCGCGTCGGCGGTCGTACTGGCGATCCCCGCGTACGCCGAAGTGCCGCTGGCGGGGAAGGTGCTGTATTACGCACTGCCGTTGCGCAGGACGGTGATCCTCGACAATCTGCGCCGGGTTTTCGGCGCGGCGGCGCCAGCGGCGGAGATCGAGCGCCTGGCGCAAGCGCATTACGCCCACCTGTGGCGTCTGTTCGGCGAGTTTCTGCGCTTTCGCTGGCTGTCGGCGGCGCGCCGCGCCGCGTCGGTGCGACTGCAGAATGTCGAGACGCTTGCAAACGCGCTCGATCGAGGCAAAGGGGTGCTGATTCTGACCGGACACTTCGGCAACTTCGAGGTGGCGACGATCGCGGGCCTGGGCAACTTCCCCGAGATGCAGGGCCGCATTCACTTCGTGCGCCGCGCCATCAAGCCGCGATGGCTGGACGCCCTGGTCACTCGGCGGTTTCGGCGGGCAGGCTTCGGTGTCATGGCCAAGCGCGGGTCGCTGGATGCCATTCTCGAGCGCCTCGCCGCCGGCGACATCGTCGTCTTTCCGTTCGACCAGCACGCGAGTCCGCCTGACGGGATCGAGAGTGAGTTCTTCGGGCATCGTGCGTGGACCTTCAAGAGCCTCGCCATTATCGCGCTGGCGACCGGCGCGCCGGTCGTGCCGGCCGCGAGCTGGCGCGACCGTGACGGTCGGCACGTGCTGCGCTTCGAGGATCCCGTGCCGCCGATCGAAAACGACAAGGTGAGTGAAGAGATCAGGCGCAATACCCGCGCCTACAACGCGGTGCTCGAGGGACTGATCCTCAGGCACCCGGAGCAATGGTTCTGGGTGCATCGGCGATGGAAAAACGTTGTCTCGCCGAAGCAGCACGGAAGTCATTTCACTTAACTCGCGTCATCCCCGGCCCCGATTTAAGCATTCGAGGGCAGGCTTCGGCGGGGATCCATTCGGAGTGCCCCCAAAGCCAATGGATTCCCGCTTTCGCGCGGATGACGCAGAAGCGCCGCGCGCGGTAGGCCTATAATAGCGGCTGCTAAGGAAGGACATGCTCGAGTACCTGCCAAATCTGCTGGCGCCGAAATTCTTTGTCCTCTACGCGTTCGTCGCGTCGGCGATGTACATTCATTATCGCGGCCGCATTCGGCATCGCTTTTATCGCCAGCTCACCGACCACTCGACGTTCATGGCGCCGTACAACGTGCTGATGTATTTTTTTTCCGCCGTACCCAACCGGCCGTACGTCGACGTAAAGCGATTCCCGGAACTGAAAAAGCTGAGCGACAACTGGCAGATGCTGCGCGAGGAAGCGATGCAGCTCTTCGACGATGGTCATATCCGCGCGGCGGCGAAATACAACGATCTCGGATTCAACTCCTTCTACCGGCGCGGATGGAAGCGCTTCTACGTGAAATGGTACGACGATCCGTTGCCTTCGGCCGTGGCTCTGTGCCCGAAGACGGCCGCGCTGGTGCAATCGATCCCCTCGGTCAACGCGGCGATGTTCGCGCTGCTGCCGCCGGGCGGTGATCTGGGCAAGCATCGCGATCCGTTCGCCGGATCGCTGCGCTATCACCTCGGGCTTTCGACGCCGAATTCGGAGAACTGCCGCATTTTCGTCGACGGCGAGCCCTATCACTGGCGCGACGGTGAAGCGGTCATCTTCGACGAGACGTTCATTCACTGGGCCGAGAACAAGACCGACCAGATGCGCGTGATCCTGTTCTGCGACGTCGAGCGGCCGCTGACCAGCCGCATCATGGCCACCATCAATCACTGGTACGAAAGCACGGTCATTCGCGCGAGCCAGACCGAGAACATGGCGGGCGACCACGTCGGCGTGCTCAATAAGGTCTTCAGCTTCGCGTATTACCTCCGGCTCCCGGCCAAAGCGCTCAAGCGCAAGAGCAAGTTCACGTACTACGCCGCCAAGTGGCTCATCCTCGGCGGGTTGTTCTACTGGATCTTCGTCTAGCGGTGCGGCCGTTGTACTCTTGGACGGATGCGCAATAGCACTCTCCTCCCAATCGTCATTCCCGCGCAAGCGGGAATCCATTGCAGGAACGCCCGAGTCGGTCATCGTTCGGCTGCGCGAAGCAGCACGCTCCACTGCGGTCGATCCGAGATTCATGGCCGCGCTGGCGACGGTCGAGACGCCGATCCAGTACATGGACGCGCCGGAGCTGCAGCGGTTTTGGGATGCCGATGCGAAAAAGCTTGGCGATGTCGTAAGGCGGGTCGGGAAACTGGAGTAGCGGCGAGGCGATCTACCGCGGCGATGAAATCAGGCCGAACGTGAGCGACGCTGATTTCGAAGCCCCGATCGGGCAGCGCTATTTCGAAGATTACCGCGTCGGGACCGTGCATCGCTACGGGGCCATCACGGTCGACGAAGCCGAGGTGATCGCGTTCGGCAGGAAGTTTGATCCGCAGGACTTTCACGTCGATCCGGAAGCCGCCGCCCGCGGGCCCTTCGGAGGGCTGATCGCCAGCGGATGGCACACCGCGGCAATGATGATGCGGCTTTTCGCCGATCATTATCTTTCCAGGGTGGCGAGTCTGGC
>DAIQRF010000042.1:0-10639 GCA_036786505.1 Casimicrobiaceae bacterium
CCGACGATCCACGCCTGGTGAAGGCGGCGCAACAGGCGCTCGACCGATGGGGCTTCGGCATGGCCTCGGTGCGCTTCATCTGCGGGACCCAGACCGTGCATAAGCAGCTAGAGGCAGCGTTGAGCAAGTTCTTGCGGGTCGATGACAGCATTCTCTATTCGAGCTGTTTCGACGCCAACGGCGGGCTCTTCGAGACGCTGCTGGGCGAGGAAGACGCGGTCATCAGCGATGAATTGAACCACGCAAGCATTGTCGATGGCATCCGGCTTTGCAAGGCGAAACGTTTTCGCTACCGCAACAACGACATGCGCGATCTCGAGGCCAGGCTGCAAGAAGCCGACGCCGCGGGCGCGCGTTTCAAGTTGATCGCCACCGACGGCGTTTTTTCCATGGATGGCATCATCGCCGATCTACGCTCGATTTGCGCGCTTGCGGACCGATACGGTGCGCTGGTGATGGTCGACGACTCGCACGCGGTGGGTTTCGTGGGAGACGGCGGCCGCGGCACGCCCGAGTATTGCGGTGTCGAAGCTCACGTGGACATTGTCACCGGCACGCTGGGCAAGGCGCTGGGCGGTGCGGCGGGAGGCTATACTGCAGGGCGGAAGGAAATCATCGAGCTGCTGCGCCAGCGCTCGCGCCCTTATCTTTTTTCCAACGCTGTGCCGCCGAGCATCGCCGCGGCCACACTCAAGGTGCTCGAACTCCTGGGCAGCGAAGAAGGCCGCACCATGAGAGAGCGCGTGCATCGGAACGGGGAGCACTTTCGCGAGGCGCTGACCAAGCTGGGCTTCGATCTGGTGCCGGGGCGCCACCCGATCATTCCCGTGATGCTCGGTGACGCCGGGCTCGCTACGCGCGCTGCGGACGCGCTCCTTGCAGAAGGCGTTTACGTGATCGGCTTTTCGTATCCCGTCGTACCCAAGGGCAAGGCGCGCCTGCGAACCCAGATGAGCGCCGCGCACACTCCGGCGCAGATCGAACGCGCGGTAGCCGCGTTTGCCAAGGTCGGCAAGGCGCTCGGCGCCATTCGCTGACGGATCCATCGCCACGGACGACACGATGAAGGCACTTGCTAAACTGACTCCCGGGCCCGGGTTGAAGCTGGTCCAGGTAAACAAACCCGAAGTCGGGCACAACGACGTCCTTATCCGTGTGCGCAAGACCGCCATCTGCGGCACCGACGTGCACATCTGGAAATGGGATGAGTGGGCACAGAAGACGATTCCGGTACCGATGCACGTCGGCCATGAATACGTCGGGCGGATTGTCGAGATGGGACAGGAGGTCCGCGGATTCCAGGTCGGCGACCGCGTTTCCGGCGAAGGGCACATCACCTGCGGCTTCTGTCGCAATTGCCGCGCCGGACGGCGGCACCTGTGTCGGAACACGATCGGCGTCGGGGTCAACCGCGAGGGTGCCTTCGCCGAGTATCTGGTGATCCCGGCCTTCAACGCATTCAAGATTCCGGACGATATTTCCGACGATCTGGCGTCGATCTTCGATCCCTTCGGCAACGCGACGCATACAGCGCTGTCGTTCAATCTGGTCGGCGAGGACGTGCTGATCACCGGCGCCGGTCCGATCGGTATCATGGCGGCGGCGATCGCGCGCCACGTCGGCGCGCGGTATGTGGTGATCACCGACGTCAACGACTACCGGCTCGATCTCGCCCGACGCATGGGCGCGACTCGCGCGGTCAATGTCGAACGCGACAAGCTGCGCGACGTCATGGACGAGCTGGGCATGACCGAAGGCTTCGACGTCGGGATGGAAATGTCCGGCGTGCCGCAAGCGTTCGAGAGCCTCCTTCTGCACATGAATCACGGCGGCAAGGTCGCACTGCTCGGCATTCCGCCGGCGCGCATGGCGATCGACTGGAACCAGATCATTTTCAAGGGACTCGAGATCAAGGGCGTCTACGGGCGCGAGATGTTCGAGACCTGGTACAAAATGGTGGCGATGATTCAGAGCGGCCTCGACTTGTCGCCGATCATCACCCACCACTATGCCGCCGAAGAATTCGAAACCGCGTTTGCGACCATGCTCTCGGGTCAGAGCGGCAAGGTCATCCTCGATTGGGCGGCATAGCGATCAAGGGAAGCCTTGGCTGGCTGCTGCTGGTCCGGTTACTCGCCACTTGCGCCTGGGTGCGTCTCTACCCCACTACTGACGAAGGCTCTGAAGTACGCTCTCCAGCGTATGTAGAGTCTGCACGTATGGCGGTTCCAACTGCTGGGCAGCTTGTGCTGATACCTTTGCGGCCGCGTAACTGTCTGTTCCCACCGTGCCTGGATGCATGCTCGCTTTGGTAACGCCGGGAGCGTTTGCGCCAGCGGCGGCTTGCGCGCTCTTGATGCGGTTGCCGATGGTATTTAGGCTACCGCTCGGCGACGTTCCCTTCAGGTAGGTTGACTCGTCGCCTTCTGCGAGGTTAAGACCTTCAAAAACGAAACTGTAGAATTGGTAATAGCTCGTCGATGAGTCGAGCAACACGGTCCACTTGTTGAGAGCGGGTGAATATTGCCCGACAGCAAGATTGTTTGACCCCGACTCACCCGACCTGTTGCCTACGGCATACGTCAAGCCATTGATGGTTTGCGTGCTTGTGAAGCTGATGCGCTCACCAAAGTAGATGGGGAGAGTTCTATTCCCGCTCACGAACGCAAGCTCACCCAATAGCGGCTGTGTGGTGCTGGTGAAGTCAAATCCGAAAATCTCGCGCGTAACCGTGAAGTTGAAACCGTTCACGGTGATGTTTGCGCTCACAGTTGTCGGGAAAGTTATGGTCGCGTTCCCGAACGGCACGTTCGTCTGCGCGTGGTAGCTACCGCCGAGCGGCTGCCCGTTTGCGGTTTGGAACGCTGCTCCGGAGTACGTGTGGTCACTAGCCATTGGACCGCCAGAGACCACCCAGATCGGATTGCCTGCGGCATCGTAGATGAAGCCTGCCATGAAGAGCGTGTTGCCCTGTATCTCGATGTTGAAACCCCTGCCCGACTCGGCCGGGTTGAAATACCATCCGCTATCGGGAAGAACGGCGGACGCGTTGCCAACAAGCAGGCCAGTAGCAAGCAGTGCAACAATTCTCTTCATGCCAGTCTCCAGGTTGCGGTGCAACCATGCGTTGCCGTCTTCGTTGTCAGAAAGCTTCTTGGCCCGTTTGGCAGCCGAAAGACTTGAAATGCCCCGATGGTAGCCCACTACGATCCACCCATGTTTGAATATAGGGCTATCTGGCGGCGCCTTGATAGTCCTACCCCACTTGACCGAACCGGCGCTCAATGTCGGCGGTTTGCGACCGTTGGTCTTATCGTCCATGCCCCTCCCGCGTCATTTATAGTTCTACACACTGCCGCGAAATGTGGACTCAACTCAAGCTGGCTCTTATCGGCGCCTTTCAGACGTCGTTGACGCTAAGTGTTCGTAACGCAACTATTGGTTGACATTCGCAAGACGCGTCTGGGCGACTTTGGACGTGACCTTATTTTCCGATACAAAAACGACCGAAGATCGCACCCAACAGCTCATCCGCGGTGTGCGCCCCGGTGATCTCGCCGAGCGCCTCGTGCGCCTGACGCAACTCTTCGGCGCAGAGCTCCAGCGCGGGAGCGGACGTGGGATAGAGATGCGTCGCCGCGAGCGCAAGACGTTCTCGAGCCGCGCCGAGCGCTCGCAAATGGCGCTCACGTGCCAGAAAGGCGTCGTGGGTGTTTTCTTCCGCGCCGGCAACTTCCAGAATCGCCTGGCGAAGGAGCTCGACTCCGCTGCCGGTTTTCGCCGACAACCAGATCTCGGCGATACCATCGATGATGCTGCGGCGCGCTTGCACGCCCGTGAGATCGATCTTGTTGCGCACGACCACCCGCGGCAACATCGGAGGAAGCCTGGCGACGATCGCCGAATCGCCCGCATGCTGCGGCGCGCGCGCGTCGGTGATAACCAGCGCCAGATCGGCCCGTTCGATTTCCGCCCACGCTCGCGCGATACCGACTTGCTCGACGGCGTCGCTCGTCTCGCGCAGACCCGCGGTATCGATGACGTGCAACGGAATGCCATCGACCTCGACGCTGCTTCGAATCGCGTCGCGCGTCGTGCCGGCAACGGGCGTCACGATCGCACGATCCTCGCCGACGAGCTGATTGAGCAGACTGGACTTGCCGACATTGGGCTGTCCGATCAAGACAACTTCGAGGCCCTCAAGCAAGAGCCGTCCCGTGCGGGAGCGTCCGAGCAAGCCTTCGAGCGTTTGCTGCAGACGCTGGATTTTCCCGGCCACATCCTCAGCATGGATGAAGTCGACGTCTTCCTCCGGAAAATCGAGCGTCGCTTCGATAAACAACCGCAGCTCCACCAATCGGTCGAGGAGCGCGTGGACCTCGCGCGAGAATTCGCCGACCAGGCTGCGCGTTGCCGCGCGGACGCCAGCCGCCGTCGTGGCGCTGATGAGATCGGCCACCGCTTCCGCCTGAGCGAGGTCGATCTTGTCATTGAGAAATGCGCGCTTGGTGAATTCACCCGGGTCAGCAAGGCGCGCACCGAGGTCGAGGCAGCGCTTGAGCACCAGCGCCAGAACGGCAGGGCCGCCGTGTCCTTGCAGCTCGAGAACGTTTTCTCCCGTGTACGACGCCGGCGCGGGGAAGAACAATGCGATGCCCTGATCGAGCGTATCGCCATGCGCGCCGCGGAATGGCGCGCTTGTCGCTACGCGAGGAGCCAACGCACGGCCGACAATGCCCTCGACGATACGGGTGAGATCTGCTCCCGACACCCGAACGATGCCGATGCCGCCGCGCCCGGGCGGCGTCGCGATCGCGGCAATGACGTCGGCGTTAGCGGCTTTGGACACGCGAAGCCTTATGCAAGAGGCGGCGCGAGGCGGCCGATGTCTGGGTTCACGGCATCAGCGATCTCGGTCGCGTCCTCACCACCTACTCGCTTCCGTTCCTACTACCGTCCTCATTACCGCCCCCATTTACCTTCTTCTCGCGGCCGCGGCAGCCGCCTCGCGTTCAAGCACTCGGTTCATGTGCCATTGCTGGAAAATCTGCAGCGAGTTGTTGATCAGCCAGTAGAGCACCAAGCCTGACGGGAAAAAGATGAACATCACCGAGAACGCGATCGGCATGATCTGCATCACCTTGGCCTGCACCGGGTCCTGGATGGGCGTCGGCGACAACTTCACTTGCAGATAGGCGGTGATCGCGTAGACGACCGGCAACACGAAATAGGGATCGGGCGCGGAAAGGTCGTGAATCCAGGCGATCCACGGCGCGTGGCGCAGCTCCACCGCGGAAAGCAGCACCCAGTACAGCGCGATGAATACCGGCATCTGGACCAGGATGGGAAGGCAGCCGCCGAGCGGGTTGATCTTCTCGGTCTTGTACATTTCCATCATCTTCATCTGCAGCTGCTGCTTGTCGCCGGCATATTGCGCCTGCAAGGCCTTGAGCTTGGGCGCGATCACTTTCATCTTCGCCATCGAACGCGCGCTGGCGTGATTGAGCGGATAGAACACGCTCTTGATGATGATGGTCAGCAGCACGATCGCCCAGCCCCAGTTGTGCACCAGGCGGTCCAGCCATTTCAACAGCCAGAACAAAGGCGCGGCAACTACGGTGAAGATGCCGTAGTCGACAACGAGGTCGAGCCCCTTGGCGAGGCGCTTCAGCGTGTCCTGTTCCTGCGGGCCGACGTACAACGGCACCTTGATTTCGCCGGTTGCACCGGGCGCGATAGGCGCCGCCTGCACAATGACACCGTCGGCGTAAAGCCCGTTGTCGAGCTTCTTGGCGTAGAACTCGCGCGGCGTTTTCGGCTCTTCGGAAGGCAACCATGCGGCGACGAAATAATGCTCGACCATGCCGACCCAGCCATTGTCGGTGTTTTTCGTGTACGGGAGCTTGCGGCTCGGTTCGGCGGCGAGTTTGTCGAGCTCGGCGAATGCGATTTTCTTGAACTTGTCGGTCTCGTTATAGAGCACCGGACCGGTATACGCGGCCGGGGCCATCGAGCTCTGCACCACCGGCGCCTTGGTGTCGCGCGTGAACTGAAAATAGGCATAGGGAGCGATCGGCGCAGTACCGGCGTTGGTGACGTCGTACGCAACGTCGATGACATAGCTGCCGCGATGAAAGGTCAGCTTCTGTTCGACCTTGTCGCCGTTGGCGGCGGTTGCCTGCAGCGTGAGCACAAGCTCGTTTACGCCGGAAGCCAACTCGCGCGGCCCAGGCAGCGCTTGCCAAAGCGTTTGATGGTTCGGAAGTCCGTCACCCAGCAGCCCGGTCTGCGCGACCAAGGTCCGCTCGGCGTTTTTCTGCAAAAACACATAAGGCTTGCTCGCGTCGTACGTATCACGGTGCGCCCCGAGGGCGACCTCGGTTAGCACGGCGCCGAGGGTATCGACCGCGGCGGTGTACAGATCGGTCTTGATGACAACTTTTTCGCTCGGCGGGCTTGTGGCGGCCACGACTCCCGGCACCGCGCCGGGTTGCGTCGGGGGCATAGCGCTTCCGGGAACAGGCGCGTCGATACCCGTCGCGGGCGCAGCCTGCTGCGTCGCCGGCGGTGGGACCGGCGGCCGATGCTCGGACTGCCAGCGCTCCCAGAGGAACAGCGCCGAAAAAGAAAAAATAACGAACAGGATCAGACGTTGGGTATCCATGAACCAGTCAGGAAGTGAGGAGTTCTCGAGTCTTGCTCAAGGAACCGGGTCGTACCCGCCCGGATGATACGGATGACACCGTGCGACACGGCGAGCCGCCAGCCACGCACCCTTCGCCGCACCATGGCGCTCCACGGCCTCGCGTGCATAGTCGGAGCAACTCGGGAAAAAACGGCAATTCGCGCCCATCAACGGACGAATAGCGTATTGGTAGCCCCGCAGCATGAACAGCAACAACGCTTTCATCGATCGCTTGGGTCCGTCAGGGCGCCAAGGAGCTCGGACGCTTCGCGCAACAATCCGGGCAGCGTCGCCGGCGTACACGGGGCCCGCAACCGAAGCACGATATCGAACGCGTCCAAAGCGGGCCGGCGCTGGCGCACCGCTTCGCGAAAAAGCCGCCGCAGGTAGTTGCGCTCGACGGCGCTAGCGAGCTGCTTTTTGCCGATGACGAATCCGACCCGACCGCCCAAGCGTTCCGCGGGCGCCGCGAGCACCTGGAGGTGCGCGCCGTTGAGACGTCGACCTGCCTGGAACAATCCGGCAAATGCCGCAGCGCCCCGGAGTCGGTGACGTTGGTTCGAGCCTATTGCAACGGTCGCGGTGAGAGAGGTGTCGGCAGCGCCGGACGCCGCGTTCAGACGGCAAGCCGCACGCGGCCCTTCGCCCGGCGAGCACGCAGAACCTTGCGGCCACCAATACTCTTCATGCGGGCACGAAAACCGTGTGTGCGCTTGCGGCGGACGACGGAGGGTTGATAGGTACGTTTCATAGTGCCGCCTTCGATGGAAAAAGCCTTACATTAGAGCGCTTTGCGTACCACCCTGTCAAGGATCATCAACGCACGGGTGCTGTGGATAACTCGAGTTCGAGCGGAGTACAATGACCTCCACGGGCTCCATACGGCGCCCGCTCTTTTTTCCGGCTTGGCTCCCCTGGCAGCTTATTTATGTCGACCCCCGCATTCTGGCAAAGTTGCCTCGAGTCGTTTCAGCGTGAGTTGACGGAGCAGCAGTTCAACACCTGGATTCGCCCGCTTCGGCTCGAACTGGCCGGAGAAGGATTGCGCTTGATTGCGCCCAACCGCTTTGTCTTGCAATGGGTCAAGGAGCGCTTTGCCGGCCGCATCGAGGAGCTTGCGGCGGTTGCGGTGGGCCGACCGCTGCGGCTCGCTTTTGTCGTCGCCGACGCGGCGGACCGCCCTGCGCTGGCGACCGTTGCAACCGTCACCAGCGCTCCGGAGCCCAAGCCCGTGGCGGCTCGCCGCGGCGAGCAGGCGAGCCTCAATCTCGGGTTTACCTTCGAGACCTTCGTCTCCGGCAAGGCCAACCAACTCGCCCGCGCAGGCGGGCTTCAGGTGGCCGAGCATCCCACATCGTACAACCCGCTGTTCGTGTACGGCGGCGTCGGTCTCGGAAAGACGCACCTGATCCAGGCCATCGGCAACCACATTCTCGAAAACAATCCTAATGCGCGCATACGCTACATCCATGCCGAGACGTACGTGTCGGACGTCGTTCGCGCCTATCAGCACAAGGCGTTTGACGACTTCAAGCGTTATTACCGCTCGCTCGACCTTTTGCTCATCGACGACATCCAGTTTTTCAGCGGCAAGAGCCGCACCCAGGAGGAGTTTTTCTATCTCTTCAATACCCTGATCGAGGCGCACAAGCAGGTCGTGATCACCTGCGATACCTATCCCAAGGAAATTGCCGGCATCGAGGAACGGCTGATTTCGCGATTTGGGTGGGGCCTCACCGTGGCGCTCGAGCCGCCCGAACTCGAGATGCGGGTAGCGATTCTTCTTTCCAAGGCCGCCCAGACGGGAATGAAGCTCGACGAGCAAGTCGCATTCTTCATCGCCAAGCACATCCGTTCCAACGTTCGCGAGCTCGAAGGCGCGCTGAAGCGTGTCACGGCATACTCAAGCTTCCACGGCCAGGAGATTTCACTGACGGTCGCCAAAGACGCCCTGCGCGACCTGCTCGCGGTTCAGAACCGGCAGATTTCGATCGAGAACATTCAAAAGACCGTCGCTGACTACTACAAGATTCGAGTCTCCGACATGCACTCGAAAAAGAGGTCGCGCGCGATCGCCCGGCCGCGCCAGGTCGCGATGGCGCTGGCCAAGGAGCTCACGCAGCTTTCGCTTCCCGAAATCGGCAGCAATTTCGGCGGTCGCGACCATACGACCGTGCTCCATGCCTGCCGCCAGATCGCGAAGCTTCGGGACTCCATGCCGGAAATGAGTCACGACGTAAATTTCCTGCTACAGGTTCTTCGCAACTAGTGCCGACGCTGTATAAATCGCCCTCGAAACGGTTTATAATTTGTTGATTAGCCGCCTCAAACGTGGATCCCAGTTTCTGTCCCCAAACCGTCAACAGGCCACACACGGTTTGTACAGTTCGAGGCGTTGGTCCCAAGTGCCGGACAACGCTTGGATTTCCGTACTTGTCCCGTCTGCATGCAATCTCCTATTAGCTGTTGTTAGGTTTAGATAATGCAATTAAAGCAAATACCAAGAGACGCGTTGCTGAAGCCCTTGCAGGCTGTTTCAGGCATTGTCGAGCGCCGTCATACGTTGCCGATACTCGCCAACGTGCTCGTCGAGCAAAAAAACGGACGGCTGTTCATGACGGCGACCGATCTCGAAATGCAGATCACTGCGCACAGCGAGCTCGCGGGGAAACAAGAGCAGTCGGTAACGGTCGCGGCACGCAAGCTGCAGGATTTGTTGAGGGCCCTTCCCGACGATGCGACCTTGAATGTAGACGTGTCAGCGAGCAAGATGACCGTGCGCGCGAATCGCTCGCGCTTTAACCTGCAAACGCTGCCGGCCGGCGATTACCCGCGCATCAACGTGGCGCAGGAACAGCAGCAGACCATTACGCTGCCGCAGCGCGACTTTCGCGGTTTGCTCAAGCTTGCCGAGTTCGCGATGGCGCAGCAGGACATCCGCTATTACCTCAACGGAATGCTGCTGGTCGTGGACAAGGGCTCGCTGCAGACAGTGGCGACCGACGGCCACCGGCTGTCGTACGCCAGCCTCTCGGTCCCCGGAAGCTACACGCGCCAGGAAGTGATTCTTCCGCGCAAGACCGTGCTGGAGGTCGGCAAGCTTCTGGAAGAAAGCGACGACGAGCTAAGTATTGATCTACTCGCTAGCCAAGTGCGGTTCCGCTTCGCCAACATTGAATTGGTGAGCAAAGTGGTCGACGGAAAGTTTCCGGACTATAACCGCGTCATTCCGACGGGGCACTCAAAGCAGATCGACCTTTCGCGGACCGAACTGCTGCAGGCATTGCAACGCGCCGCCATTCTTTCGAACGAAAAATTCCGCGGAGTCAGAATTGTCCTGGCAACCGATCAGCTCAAGATTATCTGCACCAACAGCGAACAGGAAGAAGCGGAAGAGGAACTCGAGATCGAATACAAGGGCGAAGCGCTCGACATCGGATTCAACATCACCTATCTGCTGGACGTTCTGCACAACCTCGCGACTGAACGCGTCCTGCTTGCTTTCGGAGACGCCAATTCCAGCGCGCTGATCACGATGCCCGATCGAGACGATTACAAGTACGTCGTGATGCCGATGCGCATCTGACGAAAAATCCACGCGTGAGCCTCCTGTGGCGCCGACCCCGAGTCGGCGTCGACGCTTTAGAAGGCCATAAAGAAAGAGAAAATAGCGCATGACTGAACCCAATCCCAAGCCGATCGACAACGGCAGCGACTACGATTCCAACAGCATCAAGGTGCTCAAGGGCCTCGAGGCGGTGCGCAAGCGGCCCGGCATGTACATCGGCGACACCTCCGACGGCACGGGTCTGCATCACATGGTGTTCGAAGTCCTGGACAACGCCATCGATGAAGCGCTCGCGGGGTATTGCGACGACATCAAGGTGGTCATTCACGCCGACAATTCGATCTCGGTGGTCGACAACGGGCGCGGAATTCCCACGGATATCAAGG
>DAIQRF010000043.1:0-10581 GCA_036786505.1 Casimicrobiaceae bacterium
GCGCCTGAAGCGCGGGATTACTCAAGCGGTTGATCCGCCAAGCGACTCGGTGATACGTCTCAGCGTAGCGGCCTGCGTCTTCAGCGCGTAGTCGAACAGCGCCAGCCGCTGCCCCATCAACTCGCCGCTGAGCGATGCTTGGTCGGCAGGGTCGAGCTTGAGAAATGCCTCGGCTTCGCCGGTATCGACGCAGATCTTCATCCCCGATTTCCTCGCGATGTGCATCATTGCCGCGTTTTCCGACAGACAGTGCATATACATCCGCGTGACAAAACGGTTGCGTGCGTGTTCGACCGCGCGCGCGAACAACGCACTCCCGACGCCGCGCGAGCGATGTGCGGGAAGGACCGAAACGCCGAGCTCGGCGCCATCAGCGCCGAACGCGACATGGGCTGCAGCAGCGAGCCCAAGCTCGTCCTCATAGACGCCGAAGACGGCGTCGGTGTCGAAATCGATACCCTGAACATACGCTGCGATCGCCTCGGACCCGAGCGGCGCCCCGAACCGCAATCGTATGTCGTTCGCATCGAGGCGCAGAAAGTGATCGCGCAATTTTGGCCGCGCGGCCTCGGTCAGGCGGTGAACGGGAACGACACTCACCCCGGCTCCAATCCAACCGGCCTTGTGGACGGGGTTGCCTCCGGTGCTGGATGCCGGTCTACGGCCGGAAATACGCCGAAGTCGGCATACGGAAGACCCAACGGCGAATGAGAATGCATGGCTGAAGGCGGCAACCGGGCTGCGGCCATTCTACCGCGCCGCGAAGCGCCGGTCGGTGCCGGCCCGTTCGGGCGCTGGCCACGGCTCGCCGCGACAGTAGAAGCTTGCCCTGTCGCGCCACGCGGTTGCGCACGGCGCGAATCGCCGGCATGCTGTGCGCAATGAGCCGATCTCTTGTTCCTGACGCGGTCGAACGCTATCTCGCCGACGAGATTTCGCGCGAGACCCCATTGCAGCGGCGTCTGCGCGAGGAGACGTCGCACCTTCCGCATGCCGGTATGCAAATCGGCGCCGATCAGGGCGCCCTGCTCGCCATGCTGGTGCGATCTTCGGCAGCGCGGCGGGCGATCGAGATCGGCACCTTCACCGGCTACAGCGCGCTGGCCGTCGCGTCGGCGCTGCCCGCCGGCGGCAAGCTCGTGTGTTGCGACGTCAGCGAAGAGTGGACGAGCGTCGCCCGTCGTTACTGGCAGGAGGCGGGTGTGACCGATCGCATCGAGCTCAAGCTGGCGCCGGCGACCGACACGCTTGCGGCATTGATTCGAGACGGCGGCGCCGGAACGTTCGATTTCGCATTCATCGACGCCGACAAGACCAACTACGACGCCTACTACGAATCATGCCTGACGCTGTTGCGCGCCGGCGGTCTGATCGCGCTCGATAACATGCTTTGGTCCGGCCGAGTCGCCGACCCGCAAGTCCACGATGCCGACACCGACGCGCTACGAAGTCTCAACGCGAAAATCCGCGATGACACACGCGTCGACGCCTGCCTGCTGACCGTGGGCGACGGCGTCATGCTCGCGCAAAAACGTCCGCCGCAATAGGTTGTTTGCGAGTTGTGGCTACGGCGGGGTGTACGAGTAAACGTCTTGTGGGAAACGAAGCGCATTGTCGGCTGGCGGGCGGCGACGGCGATCGCCTTCGAGCTCGGCCCCTTTTTTGCCCTGCCTCGACGAATTGAGCGGAACACTCACCGACCCCTTCCGTTCCAGTGGAACACTATTTTAAGTGACGCTCGAAGAACCCTTCGCTACGTCGAACGGCATCACGGGTGGCGGCGGCATTGGATTCGTTACGCTGTTTGCTCGCGCTAGGATCGTCAAAGTCGCGTTCGGCCCCATCGTAAGCGGTCAAGTCGATGGAACCACCTGCGGAGCTCACGCGCTTCTCCCACGCCATGCAACGTTTCGGAGACACCTCCTCGTCAGCCGTTCCGACGAACATCTGAATGGGGGCATAAGGTACGTAGGCGCCCTGGATTGCCTCCATCCCGCACCCGGGGTAAAACGCCAAACCCGCGCGGAATGCATTTACGGGCGAGGGATTCGAGATGCCCGGCGCGCGCGACGACATCGTGGCAAGCACAGTCATGGCTCCGTTCGACCAGCCCTGCAGACCGATCCGATCGCGAACAACGTCGGAACGTGCCCTCAGATATGCAAGAGCGCCGTAAGCGTCGAGCGGGCGTGTCGTCTGTTCGCTTACCTCGGACGGCCGATCTTCGTAGCTATGTTTGGTGAAGCCCTGCCAGTATCCGCGCGGACCAAAACTGTCGACGAGCAAGGCAACGTAACCTTTGCTGGCCCAAAAATCGCCCCAGAATTTGTGACGCTTCGACAACGTTCCAGCGTTGTAGATCCCGTGCGCCAGTGAGGAATACGGACCCCCACGTCCATGCAACATCACGACCACTGCGTACGGTCCCGGTCCGACAGGCCGGAACAGCTAACCGATGAGATCCGTTTGGCCGTCGCCGCTTCGGAAATGAACCGTTTCTGCCCCGCGCCCGGGCTGGCATTGAGCGCCGAGCGAGAGCATGCCGGCAATGAGAATCCACGATTGAAAGAAGTGACCGCGTTGCTTGCGCCGCGATACCACTTGTTCTTTACCCGCAAAACGCATGAGCATCTCCCATCTCATGTCCCATCTCATTTGCCATCTCATTGTCCATGGCCAGCGGCAATCCTCAGGAGGGCGCGTAGCGTTTTCGAACCTTGCGGACTACCAGGAAGATCGTCAGACCGATAAGCAGAATTGCGCTCAACGGAACCGTGAGGATGAAGAACCAACCTGAGATGAAAAGAAAAGAAAAGAGGGGTCCCCAGTCGAGACCGAAGATTAAACAAGCATGGTCCAACGCCTCATCGACCTGACATCCGAACGCGTGAGCTACATAGCCGGAAATGAGTGCGACCAGTATCGGAGCAATCGCAAAGAGCGCAAGACCAAGGTAAGCCAGTGCGACTCGTTTCATATAGCCTTCTCATTTACTCCGAACCTGGAAGACTGCGTTAGTCTTGAGCGACACTCGGTGTCGGGGTGGAGATTAGAACGACGCAGCGTGTAGTCAAACACGGTACGAGCTTTTGCCTCGGCTCTCCCTCGAAATGTCCGCATGCTTAGCCCGACCTCGATAAGCCCACGCGCGACGCCGGTGTAGCGCGACAAGTATCCTGCGCGGCGTTGCGAGCGTGCACAGCCGGCGAGCGGAAACAGCCCCCACCACCAATGTCTGACGTTGCACGTCGCGGTCCGACCCCGGCCGTCCACCACTCTCGCAGCACCGCGCTCCTGGCGCCGATCGTCGGTTGTGTTGCGTCGCGCGCATCACCGCGATCGAGGGTTCGAATCCTGCCGCGCGAAGATCATGCGTTCGAGGCATTCCTCCTATTCGCACCCAGCGCAAGTGAACGACACTGCAGCTTGCAACACATTCCCTGTTGGATCGCGATTGTCGAAAGTCGAATTGACAAAGATCCGATTACTCGCGGTGCGCGTCTCCAGATTTGTAGCAGTTGGTGCCGCGCAGCAACTCACGGTGACAGCGCGATATCCGTTCCTCCCTTATTGCTAATCACGAGCATCACGTTCACGTACTCGCTGCCCGGGACCGCGTACGACACCCATTTCCCAGGCGCTTTCAGCCGCTCCTGCCCTCCGGGAAGTTTCCCTATGTACCAGGCGTAGACGACATCCAAACTATCGCTCGTGTGATACATGTAGGACATTGCGCCGCTTACGCCAAGTCCTGGTTTTTCTGAAAGTGTCGATCCAGGATACACGGGCAAATTGAACTTCCCACGAACCATGGCCTGCGCTACATCTGTAGGCTCGGCCCCCATGGAAACGGCGCCGAACGACCCAATAACTAGTGAGACGATGAGTCGCATGATTTTGGTTTTCATTTGATGCCTCTTTTCAATGTTTGAGTTCATGAGAGCAGACCCCGGTCCGGCTCTTTAAACGGCCGCGATTTGCCAATCACTCGTGCGCCGGTTGGTACGTTCCTTCCCGTACTCCACCTGGAGTTTCGGGTCGAAGCGGCCGCCTTTGCACGATCTTTGACCGGCAAATACAAGGATCACGTGCACGCGCCGACACGATGGCCTTTGGTGGTCATCGTGTCCGTGGACGCGGCTCGTTTGACTGTCATCTGGCTTTCGACGGTGTCGCCGTGATAGCTGGCCACCGATGATAGGGTGTGCGCGTCTGCGCCGCTGCCGCACTCGGCGACGTAGGAAACCGCATTGCCCGTGACTGTCAGATCCTTGACCTTGCAGCTTGCCTTCGCGAAGCTCGCATCCAGTGTGTCACGCAAAGTTTTCGCATCGCCGTTGGCGCTTCTGGCGTCTTCGGCGGTGAAGCAATGCGTGCCGGTATTGATCACTTGTCCGCCCTTGGTCGTGGTCATTTCCCACAGCCCCGCTCGCAGCCGCTCTTGGGCTAACGCCGTGGACGCGGTCGCCCCGATAAGGGCCGTCAACGAAAGCAACGCCATCGCATGGGTACGGTTCATCGCTGTGACACTCCTTGTGTTTTCATCGCTTCCAGCCGGCTGAGATCGATCTTGCTCAGCGCTAACTTGATCGCGTCGATCTTCACTCCGTTGCCATTGACCGCGACCTCGAACCGGCCGTCGAGCAGGACTTTCATCTCGCCCTGTTGCGAGCGCGTGTCGTAGATTTCGTGGGTCTGCCGCCCGTTGACCAGCGTTGTCCTTTCGTAGCCGGTGTCGGTTTCCTTGTCCAGCTTCGGCTCCATCGCAGCCGCCATGCCGGCGAGCGAAGTCAAGGTACCGAGATCTGAAATCTTGACGTGAATGCGGCCGCTCGCACCGTCCTGATAATCGGCCTCGGCAGTGGATACCTGGATGCCCATCATCTCGTTTTTCTCACCGGATGCATTGGAACGACTCATCTCGGGCAGCGACTCGGGCAGCATTGCCTTCAGCGCGCGAAAATCCACCGGTTCGACGGTCTTGCCGCCACTGAGCGCGCTGCCGAGCGCGCCCAATGCCCCGGCGGCTGTGGCGACATCCTTGGCAGAGGAAGAGCCATCTGCAGTTTTTCCGCTACCAGGTGCCGTCGCGCTCTTCGCTTGCGCCGCCTGCTGCTCCATCTGGCGGCCGTACTCCGCCATCTGAGTGACGGCCGAACCGATCGCCGCCTTGCCCTTGTCGTCCTGCCCAAAGAGCCCTCCCAGTAGCGAGCCCGCGGCGGCGGCGCCTGCCTTTTCCGAAGCCGCCTGCCGGTCCAATGCGCTGCCGCGCATACCCATCCATGTCATTCCCCGCGCCCCCATCATCGTTCCACTGATGGCGCCGAAAACGACGCCAAGAACGATCGCGCACAGCACCACGACCACGGTATAGCCGACCGCCTTTTCCTTCGGTGCCTTCATCAATATCGGCAAGCCGAGATAGAGCAGATACAGGCCGTAGAGTGCTGCAATGACTCCCAGCAACGAAAGCATCGGTATCACGCCCAGGATGCCCGCGAGCCATGCCGGCGTGTAGGAGTAGGTAGCGACCTTCAATGCCTGACCCTGGTTTTTCTCTCCCGAGAACGTAGGGGCGAGCGCATCGATGATGAGCGCCAGCACGAACACTCCGACCAACGCCAACACGAAGGCGACGACGGCGTACAACACGCTGCTCAGAATTGGTGTGCGAATGGTTCCCAGGAACGGCACGCTGATACCCACCAGCGACATGCCGATGATCGAAGCCAGCGGGCCGATCGCTGCCAGCGGCACAATGTATCCGGTGTAGAGCTTTCCCGTCGAGGTCGCCTCGGTGGCGATGACGGGCCACTCCGCATTCGGCTTGAGCAGAATGTTCTTGGCCCGCTCGAGGAGTCCCGGGAACTGCTTCTTCATGTCTTCCCACGCCGCGCCGGCAGCAGCGCTTGTTCCTGCCGCCGCGGCGGCAAACGCAGGTGTTGGCGCCGCCTTCACGAGTTCAGCGCTCATGTCGGCGCCGCAATTGGCGCAGAAGCGGGCACCTTCCGCCATCGGATGACTACATTTGGCGCAATTCATTTGGTTTCTCCTCTGTTCACTTTCCGTCGCGCGTCAGCATCCTTGCATGCAGCTGCCAAACATCGATTTACAACTTGTCTTGCCTTTCTTCGATCCCGGCATCTGGCAAGCGGCAAGCTCGGCGCGGCATCCCTCGGTGCAAGAGATTGGCGCCTTTGTCGCCGATTTCGATGACGCCGATTTGGGTGTCCTGGGGGTGGATTCTCCGGCCAACACCGAGGTTCGCCTTGTCGCTTTTTGCGCGGTCACCATTTCCGGAGCGATGGCGCTCCTCGATTTGGCATTGATCTTGTCAGCTTTTCGTGGGGCTGATTCCTTGGCCACGTCAGCACTGTCCCAGTTATGACCGCTCGGGCAGGGCGAGCCTTCATCGCCCGGATGGTTGCGTGCAGCGGCCGGGTCGCGAGTCAGAAGTGTCGAAAGCGATGCAAGAAAAACGTGCGCACGATCCGAAGATGCAATCGCTGCCGCCGCACCCTCGTCGTTCGACAAAGATATTCGGCCAATGGCGTTTGCGGTTTCCGGCAATAGCCACGCCGTCGCAACCACGATATATGCAATGCTATGCAGTGTTCCCATGTTATGCATTCCTCGTTAAAATTCGTAGACGCTTTCGAACGTATCGGCAGTTGTATACGCGACGCTTCCCGGGTTATTTTCTCCGTCCGCCTTGGTCAGCATCTCGTTGCTCTTGGCTCCCGGATAGACCGGAACGTCGATGGCAAAGGCTGGGGACCCCGCCGCGAACATCAGCAGGACTGCGAATGCTGCTTTCATGCATGTTTTCCAGGTTGTGACGGTCCAGGGGAAGTGCGTTGTGCCGGGACCGAGATTGAGCCGCTGAATTGTTCGAAGGACGAGGAACATCTCGTCTGGCTAGGGGCATGCGCCTATGCGCTTCGCGTGTACTTTCGTCCCGTTAGTGTTTTCGCTGTCGTAGCTGTCGCCATGGTAGGTCGTGGTCCCCGTGTTCGCGCCCATGGGGCATTGCGAGCTGACCGTCACCTGGTTTCCACTTGCTTTTACAGCGGTCAGCTTGCACCCGGTAGCAGCCGTCGCCGCAGCCGTCGCCTTTTCGATGGCGGCCTTGAGGGTATTTTCATCACCGTTCATCAGCTGCGCCTCTTCCGGAGTCACGCAGGTCTTGATGACGCGGCTCCTGCCACCCGTTTCCATTGTTGTTTCCCACTGTCCGGTGTGGACCCGATCCGCGGCCTCGGCCCCCGACATAGGCACCGCGATTGCAACAAACAACGCCACCGACCAATAGCTGATTAAATGTTTCACGGCATATTCCTTATGATCCGGCGCTCATCGCGAAACCGCAGTGGACGAACGCACCGGTCTTACCTGGAAGGCGGAAACTGAAATGCCGACGTGCTCGAAGTGGCCCAAACCTCCGACTTGATTCCGTTTTGCGTCGTGCCCTTGAACACCGGGGGCGAATCGACCATCTGTACCGAGACCCGACCTGCCGTTGCGGCTTTCAACGCTCCCGCGTGTACGGCCGCTGCGCAAATGTTGCTGTCGTAGGCGTACACCAGGGTGCCGTAGACCGCGCCCGCAGGCGCGTCGGCCGACGCGCTCGGCGGACAAGCGCACGCGTAGGTCTTGCCGATTTCGAAGCCATTGGCGATGTCCGGACAATCGCCGATATCCAGCGCCGCGGGTGCAGCCATCGGCGGAGCGGCGGTTGAATCCTTAGTTGGCGTTTGGCCGACGGCCGTCTGGCAGACAAACAGGGCAGTGGCTGCGGTAAAGGTCGCGATGCGTGTGAAGTAGGTTGTCATTTCTTTTCCTTTGATGGGTTCCGTGTGTCATGGCGAAGCTCGCCGGTCTTCCCTACAGCAAGCTACCGCCGCTCAGTTCCTTTTCCGGCGGCCTTGCCTCCTACGAAAATGATGCTTTTGTCTGTGCCGCTCTTGAGCGCCTTGCTCGTCGAAGCGGTCTTGTTTGGAGCGCCGCGCGGCAACTTATCGGAGGTTGACCGCTGCCGAGCATCCGAGCCCACCGGTGTCGCTTTCGGCTTTGCCGACTTTTGACGCATCGACTTTTGGGTCGAATCCGCAGCTTGCCAGGGATGACCGCTCGGGCACGGCAAGCCCGCTTCGATCGATTTGTTGGCTGTGGCGTTGACGCCGCGACCGCCCAAAGTCGAAATTACTGAGAGGAGGTCGGGCGCGGTATGCGACGAGACGATCGACGCGTGCTCACGGTCGCGATCGAAAAGAATTGTTCGCCCAAAAGCACTCGCGTTGCCGGGCAAAAAGCACGCCGCGGCAATCGCCAAACCTACCGAACCGTTCGATATTCCCATTTTCGATCCTTAGTTGTTTGGCTTGCCCAGCGTAATCATCGTCCCGGGCACGGCGGAGGTTTGCCTCCAGGAGATAACTGCGCCGAATGTTTTGCCCGAAAACCTGAATCCGGCGTGCTTGACGTCCTTCGTAAGCAACGTTCCGGTCGGGGTTTCGGCGCCGATCTTCCGATAGAATTCGCAGACTTTGTCGAAATCATCCTGCGTGGTGTACACGACACTGTCCGGATTCTTTGCCTGCATCGCATGGGTCAGAATCGCGCTGAGCGTCGCCCCCGGATAAACCGGGACATCGGCAGCCAAGGCTGTCGAGGAAAGGGACAGGAACATTAGCAAGTGGGCCATTGCCGTCTTCATCTGGATTCCCAATTCCGTCTGGGCGTCATCGCATCGTTGCATTCGACCGACGCCGGGACTTCATTTGGGACCGCAGGGCGGGAAGTTGGCGACGCCACAGGGAACGAGAGGCGGATCCGCGTATCGGGTCGGTGTTTCGGTGCCCGCCTTCGACTTCTTTGCGAGCGGCGCTGAAGTGTTTGCTTCGGACTTGTTTGTCTTCGCCTTCTTCCCTCCGACGAAGATGATGCTTTGCTTCCCGGCGTTCCTTGACGCTTTGGTGGTAGCTGCAAACCTGCCCGGAGGAATTGGCTGAGGGTTCAGGGTTTTCGTTTCGCCCGGTGCGAGCTTCTTCTTGGCGACTACCGGCGCGCGCGTTTCATCCGCGAAGGCAGGTGGCACAGGCACCAGTGCCAGGATCGAGCAGAGAAGGGCAAGTCGTCCAAGTGTTGCGCCAATCGCTTCGCGTCGCATGTAGACTCCGGGTTCGCCGTGGTGAGGTGTGTCGTACTGCCGATAGCCATTCGACTTGCGAGAGCGGCCACACGACAAAGTACCTCCCGGCAAGCCGGGCCGACCCACGGATGACACACGGATGCTGGATATTCCCGGAGCGGGGGTGTTAGCCGGCCTTGAGCGACCGGTAGATCGCCTCGGTTTCGGCTGAGGGTTTGACGCCGAGCACAACGGAGAGCAGATGGCGGCAACGGCGATAAATCTCCAGCGCGCCTGCCGATTGACCCAAGTTCCGATAGGTCAGCATCAGGCTGCGGTAGAGTTCTTCGGAGAGGTTGTCGAGTTCCAGCCCGCGCTCGTACAAGCGTGCAGCCCGATCGGACTCGCCATGACCTTCGAGGTGCTGTCCAAGCGCCACCAGGTTTCGCAAGAACCTCCCACGCAAGCGTTGGCGCATTCCGATCATCCAGACCGCTTCGCCCTCGCCCTCGAGAAAATGTCCTCGATAAAGCGCAAAAATCGAATCGGCGATCTCCCCATGGATCTGCCGGCCATCCGCCGCCGCAATCGCCGCCTCCACTTCGTCAAGCCGGCGCTCGAGCGCCCAGGCATCGACCCAGACGATCTTTACGTTGAGCGTCAGCTTGCCGTCGACCAGGAGGATGGCATCGTCGCGCCCGAGCAGCTTGCGCAACCGGTAAAGCGTGCTCTCGAATGCGCGGCCCGCATCGCCCTCCGGGCTGGGCCACAGGTTGCCGATTACCACGTGGGTGGCGACGTCGTGGCCGCCAAGCGCAATCAGCGATTGCAACAGGTCGAGCGACTTTCGCTGCGCCTTGCCGGTGGACCGCATCGGCGTGCCTTCGACGGCGAGCATGAACGGTCCCATTGCGGAAACCTTGATCGGCCACGGCCACGACTCGCTGTCCGGAAAAGGCGGGGCGAGCTGGCGCCGATGGACCAGTTCCCGGATGTAGTCGACTTCAAGCCCTGCGGCGAGCGCCGCTGCCGCAAATTCGGCCACCAATTCGGGCACATACTGAAGAAACGTCAAATTTCGCGCGTCCTTCAGCATGGCCACGCTGCGTGCGAGACGCTCGGCCCCGTTTGCACCGTCACGCAGCGCAATCAGGGTTTCGATCACCGCTATCGGCGCATCGAACAGAGGCGCCTGCTGCGCCGTGCAGCAGGCTCGGGATTCGCGGAAATTGACCAGGGCCTGCTCGAGATCGCCGCGCATCGCGTACGCCGACGCGACCACCTCGATCAAGCTTGGCCGCTGCAATGCCGGGACCCCCGCGGCCTCGGCGAGCGCCACCGTGGCTCGGCCGGCCTCCACGGCATCGTCCGGCCTGCCCTGCAGCAACGCCAGAATAGCCTTGTAATAGCTTAGATAAAACGAGGTCAGTCGGCTCGGGTGTTTGACGCAC